>CAUYYV010000108.1:0-10110 GCA_963577075.1 Phycisphaerae bacterium | reverse complement strand
CAGGTAGAACACGCGGGGGAACCCGGTGCCAGTGAACCACGTCTCGTCCCAGGTGCCGCTGTCAAGTTGTGTCCGGCAGAGCCATCGGACGGCTCGGCGCACGGCCGGGTCGTGCGGGCCGTAGACCGCCATCAGGCCCATCGCGCCCCACGCCGTCTGGCTCGCAGTCGACGGGCCCTGGCCCTTGAGCGCCGGGTTCTCGTAGGTGTCGGCCGACTCGCCGAAGCTGCCATCGGCCTGCTGGACACCCTTGAGCCATTGGCCGGCCTGGTCGATCCACCACTCGGACATTTTCGCACCCACGTTGTGCAGCCCGCACAGCACCTGCCACGTCCCGTAAACGTAATTGACGCCCCAACGCCCAAACCAGCATCCCTCCGGCTCCTGCTCGAACTTGAGAAACTCGATCGCCTTCTTGATCGCACGGTGGCGGACGTTGTAATCGAGGTAGCCCAGGCACTCAAGCGTTCTTCCGGTGATGTCCGGGCAGGACGGATCCTGCATGGCGTTGTGGTCTGCGAACGGCACAAACTCGAGGATCGGCCGACTGATCGTGCGATCGAACGCGGCCCAGCCGCCGTCCTCGTTCTGCATCGCCAACATCCATGCCGCGCCGCGTTGCACGGCTTGGCGCGACTCGGCGCTGCCGGCGCGGTGCAATGCCGTTACCACCATGGCCGTGTCGTCCACGTCCGGGTAGTAGGCGTTGTTGAACTCGAAGTGCCAACCACTGGCCCTGACGTCACCGCGCACGTTATTCTTCCAGTCGCCGGCCTGGCGACATTCCTTGGACACCAGCCACCGGCTCGCACGCGCCACCGCCGGGTGGCTCGCGGTCACCCCGGTCTCGGAAAGCGCGTAGGCCGCGATGCCCGTGTCCCAGATCGCGCTGAAGCATGGCTGAAACCGGATCGACTGGTCATCCTCGATCATCAGCCGTTCAAGTTGATGTTCGGCCTCGGCGACGTGCTTGCTGGAACGGTCGTAACCCAGGCAGCGCAGCGCAATGATGATGTACACCATGGGCGGGTAGATGGCGCCCAACCCGTCGGAATGACGCGTATGATTGAGAATCCAAAGTTCGATCCGCCGCAAGGCGTTCTTGCGCAGCAGCCCAATACGCAGGCGCTCGTAAACCTTCAGCAGTTTGTCGGCCCCGAGAAACAGGTTGCGCCAACTGATCATCTTCTTGTCGAACTCAACGATCGGCCGGTGCAGATAGTCGTGGTCCTTGTACAGTTCCATGATGCCCATCGGCTCGGGCAACTGCCGAATCGGACGGTAGTGCGAGATGATCGACAGCGGCATGATCATCGTGCGCGACCAGGCGCTGACCTTGTCGAGGTGGAAGTAGAACCACCGGGGCAGCAGCACCATCTCCGGCGGGACGGCCGGCACGTTGTCATAGTGCATCTGCCCCAGCGCCGCTAGGTAGAACCGTGAGTACGTGTTGCACTTCTCCGCTCCACCGAGCGAAATGATGAGGTTGCGCGCCTTTTGCATGTGCGGTGCGTCGATCTCATCGCCGATCAACTTGAGCGCGAAGTAGGCCTTGACAGTGGCGCTGAGGTCCGCCTTGGCGCCGGGATACTGAACCCAAGCGCCGTCTTCGGCGCGCTGTTGACGGCGCAAATAATTGGCCACCCTCGGCAACCGCGGATCGTCTTCCTGCTCGATGATCCATTTGAGCAGGATGTACTCGCTCTGGAGGATCGAGTCACCCTCCAACTCGGCACACCAGTGGCCATCGGGTTGCTGCTGAATCAGCAGGTTCGCCGCGGCCCGTTCACAGGCGGCCTCGGCGTCGTCCAGCAGGTCCGCGCCAACGGTGCGCGGCGCATCAGGCGGCCCCGATGCGGTCGCCGACGACTGGCCTAGCGGAAACGTCCCGGTGCTCATGGAAAGACTTGGCGGTATCACCGCCGCCCCAATCTCCAGCCGGGTCGCCGCCGCCAAAAGGACGTAACACGACCGGCTTACATAAACATACGCTGTGAAGCGATGATGAACAAATGATAAAGGTCCAACGAGCTATTTACGATACCGTGACGCCGCTTTCCCGGGCCGGGCCAATGCCCTACGATGCCCTGATCCACACAAGGTTTACGCCATGTTCGGAAGTCTGACAGACAAGTTCAACGATGTATTTCGTACGCTCTCGGGCCGCGGTCGGATCAGCGAATCCAACGTCAGCGAGGCGATGGACGAGGTGCGCACTGCTCTGCTTGAGGCGGACGTACACCACGAAGTCGCCGAACAGTTCGTCGAGGCCGCGACGGAAAAAGCCATGGGCACCGAGGTGCTCGAAAGCCTCAAGCCCGGCCAACAGATGATCAAGATCGTCCACGACGAGTTGATCGCGTTGATGGGCGGTGACGAAGACATGCCCGGCGTCATGGAAGTCACCCCGGGACCGACGGTCATCATGATGTGCGGGTTGCAGGGTTCGGGCAAAACCACGACATGCGGTAAGCTGGCGGCTTATCTCAAGCAGCGTGATCGCAGCGTGATGCTGTGCGCCGCTGACCTTCAACGCCCGGCCGCGGTTCATCAACTCGAGGTGCTCACCAAACAGGTTGAAACCGAATCGTCCGGCGGCGGCACCGTCCACTTCTACAGCGAGCCCGACAAGGTCGCCGAGTACGGCAAGGCGGTGGGCGTGGCTGTCAAAGTCGCCGCCAACTCGCTGCGGGCCGCACGGAAAGCGGGCTGCGAGGTACTCATCCTCGACACCGCCGGCCGGCTGCACATCAATGACGACCTGATGGGCGAACTGCGCAAGATCAACCAGGCGGTCCAGCCACATCAGATCTATCTCGTCATCGACGCGATGACCGGTCAGGACGCGGTCAACAGCGCCAAGACGTTCAACGAGCAACTCGAACTCGACGGCATAATTATTACCAAGTTCGATTCCGACACGCGCGGCGGCGCGGCGCTGACCGTAAAACGCGTCACCGGCAAGCCGATCAAGTTTATCGGCACCGGCGAAAATCTCGAAGCCCTCGAGGAGTTTCACCCCGATCGCATCGCGTCGCGAATCCTCGGCATGGGCGACGTGGTCAGCCTCGTCGAAAAGGCGCAGCAGCAGGTGTCGGAAGAAGAGGCGCTTGCGCTGCAGGAAAAGATGTCGGCCGGCAAGATGACCATGGACGACTTTCTCAAGCAGCTCAAATCCATGCGCAAGATGGGATCGCTGAAAAGCCTGCTCGGCATGATGCCGGGTATCGGTCAGCAGGTGAAGGACATGGACATCGACGACTCGCAGATCAATCAGACCGAGGCGATCATCCACTCGATGACCGCCGCCGAGCGCAAGGATGTGGACATCCTCGACACCGCCCGCCGACGGCGCATCGCGAGCGGGTCGGGCACATCCAACAGCGACGTCAGCCAGCTGGTCAAGGGCTTCGGCATGGTCCAGCAGATGGGCAAGCAGATGTCGTCGATGGGCATGATGCAGCGTATGAAGACCATGTCCGGTTTGGGCCAGATGGACCTGGCCGCACTCGGTGGCGGCAAGGGCGCACCGAAACTAACCGGCGTCCCCAAGAGGCCACGCTCACGATTCAAGCAGCGAAAACGACGAAGCAGATGACGGCGATTTTGATTGTTAATTTGCTCGCTATCGCACAAAATCGGTATACTAACGGCCATCTTTGCCTCGCGATCCATTCTGAGCGTCGCTGTTAGCTGAGGGGACGACCCCCGTATGACCCCGGCGATTCCTGCGACGCATGTTCTTTATGATCGGAATATGACCCTCCACCGCCCCGCGTGGGTGTGGGCAACCTCGCGTTGAAGATCAGTTCGCAACCGCTTGATTACACTGGTGCCGCCATGACCACGACATCTCAACTGGCCAAGATGTACACGCCCGCCGACGTCGAGCCGGAGATCGCCCGGCGCTGGGACGACGCCGGTGCGTTTCACTCCGAACCCGATGATCCGGGCGAACCGTATTGCATCGTTATCCCGCCACCCAACGTCACCGCCGCCCTGCACATGGGCCACGCGCTCAATAACACGTTGCAGGATGTGCTGATTCGCTGGCGACGCATGTGCGGCGACAACACGTTGTGGATCCCGGGTACGGATCACGCCGGCATCGCCACGCAGACCGTCGTCGAGAAGCGCGTCCTCGCCGAACAGGGCAAACGCCGCACGGATTTCACTCGCGATGAGTTCGTCGCCAAGATCCAGGCGTGGAAGGACGAATACGAGTCACAGATCACCGCGCAGCTCAAGGCGATGGGTTGCTCGTGCGACTGGGACCGCCAGCGGTTCACCATGGACGACGTGTGCGCCCGCGCCGTGCGCGAGGCGTTCTTTCGCCTGTTCCAGGACAGGCTGATCTATCGCGGCAAACGACTAGTCAACTGGGATCCCGCGACGCAGACCGCCCTGGCTGACGACGAAGTCGAGATGCGCGACATCGACGGGCACTTCTATTACCTGCGTTACCCATTGGCCGAGCCCGCTTCAGGGTGCGTCGAATACGTGACCGTCGCCACCACACGCCCCGAAACCATGCTGGGTGACACCGCCGTGGCCGTGAACCCCAAAGACCCGCGCGCCGCCGCCTTGCGCGGCAAAATGGTGCGCCTGCCCATCGTCAACCGTGTTGTTCCCATCATCGAAGACGATTACGTCGTCTTGCCTGATGCAGACAGCAGCGACGAAAAAGCTCGCTACTCGTCGGGATTTCTAAAGGTAACGCCCGCGCACGATCCCAACGACTACGAAATCGGCCAGCGGTTTGACCTGGCCATGATCAACGTCATGGCACCCGACGGCACGATCAGCGATCAGCACGGCTGGCCTGCGGAAGATTTCGTGCAGGGCGACGCCGGGTTCCTGCTCGGCATGGACCGCTACGAGGCCCGCAAGGCCGTGGTCGACTGGCTCGGCCAAAACAATCTGCTTGAAGGCGTCAAGCCATACCGACACGCCGTGGGGCACAGTTATCGCAGCCACGTGGCCATCGAACCGTACCTGAGCGATCAGTGGTACGTAAAGGTGACCGACCCCCGCCTGTCGGGGGCCGCCCTGCAGGCGATGTCACTCGATCAACGCGGCGCGGACCATAACACCGCGACCGGCGGTCGCGGTCAACCGCAGCCACCGGCCACGGCTTCATGGCAGGGCAATCTCCAATTCGCACCTGCGCGCTACGCCAACACCTTCCGGGCGTGGCATGAAAACATCCGCGACTGGTGCATCAGCCGCCAACTCTGGTGGGGCCACCGCATCCCGGTGTGGCATCTTTCCGGTGATATCTCCGGTAAATCAAAACAAGAACATGAAACGTTCGGGGAGTCGCTTATCAAGCTAAGGAAGGAAAATCGTGTTGAGGTATATAACCGGTCTATTGAAGATGGGACAATTGACCAAATTGAGACCGGGGATATGGAGGATGTTGCGAGCATATTGCGAGGTGCAAGTGCATATGTTTGTATTCGTGATCCCAACGATCCGGAAGCCGTTGACCTGATCGAAGACTGGGGAGGCGTTCAAGACCCCGACGTGCTCGACACCTGGTTCAGTTCCGGCCTGTGGCCGATCTCGACATTGGGTTGGCCTGATGAGGACGGCAACAACGCCCTGCACACGTGGAACCCGTCAAACGTGTTGTGTACCGCACGCGAGATCATCACGCTGTGGGTCAGCCGCATGACCATGCTCAACATCTACTTCCGGGGGTGCCTGCCGTTCACTGACGTGTTTATTCACGCGATGATCCAGGACGGAGAGGGTCGCAAGATGTCCAAGAGCCTGGGCAACGGCGTCAATCCGCTGGACATCATCCATTCGCACGGGACCGACGCGATGCGGTTCACCCTCGTGTCCATGACGACCAACACGCAGGATGTGCGCATGCCGGTGACGCGGGATCCGGACACCGGGCGCAACACGAGCGATAAGTTCGATCTTGGCCGCAACTTCGCCAACAAGTTGTGGAACGCCACGAGGTTTGCGTTATCCCATTTAGCCCCCGATGAATCGCCGGGGGCCGCCCCGGGCGGATCGGCCGGGGCTAAATACCCGCTCGCCGACCGCTGGATCCTCTCACGTCTCGCCCACGCCGTGCGCGCAGCGAACGAGGCGCTTGGCAACTTCGAGTTCAGCCAGTACGCGCAGGATCTGTACGACTTCTTCTGGCGTGACTTCTGCGACTGGTACATCGAAACCGTCAAACCCACCGTCGCGAACGACCCCGACCAGCGGCGCGTGCTGGCAACCTGCCTCGACGTCGTGCTCCGCCTGCTGCACCCCGTGATGCCATTTGTCACCGAGAAACTGTGGGAGCACCTGAACGCAACCGTGCCCGATCGCGGCGTCGAAGCTGTGACCATCTTGCCGCACGAACTACTCGTGCGCGCGCCGTGGCCGAAGGTCGATGATTCACTGATCGATGAAGATGCCGAGCGCGCGTTTGCGTCGCTGCAGGCACACACCGCCGCGATCCGCGAGATCCGCACCAGCCACCAGATTCCGCCACGGGAAACAGTGACGTACGCCGTCGAGACCGGCGATGACGAGTTGACCGCGTTGCTCGCCCCGTACATCAAAACGCTGGCCAATGCCGAGACTGGACCTGCGCCGGCGAAACTGCCGGCAGAACTTGCTGGCTTGACACTGGTGGGCACCGCGCAGGTAGCACAGCGCACGCTAGGTGTCTACCGCGCATCCGGCGGCGCCGACGCCGACGCTGAAGAAAACCGGATGACCAAGCGACTTGAAGAGGTGCAAAGAAGCGTCAAGACCCTCGAAGGCCGACTCAACAACAAGGGTTACACTGAAAAAGCCCCTCCGCACCTCGTGCAGCAGACACGTGACGACCTCGACGAAAAAAAATGCGAGGAGTCCACACTAAAAGAGCAATTGGCGGCACTGTAAGGGGGATGACGCATTACGAATCAGATTCCAGATGTCAACGTTCAATAACGAAACGATGAATATCAACCACTGATGCAGAATCAGGACAAGTCGTTTATGAAAACCACACCCACGCCATTGACCTGTCCAGCGCTGACGACCGCTTGCGACACGGCGTCGTGTGTAGAAGTACTGGGCGTGGGGTTCGCCTGCATTTATTTTATCGAGTGGCTGCCCGAGTCCGTGCCGGGCGTCCTCAACCGCATGGCCCTTGCCTTGCGCGATGCAGTATCCCACCTGCTCCCCGGGCTGATTGTTCGCAAGTGGCAAGTGTTGATCGCATGCCTTGGCTTTAGGTCTGGCCAAGGATGCAATATCCGACGCGTAAGTTAGAAGAACGCTGCAACTCGCTGTCTCCCTCGCTTACTCGTCGGGTTATGGTGTACTGAGGGGGGGAGCGATCAGATCGAATCGGTAGTCCGGGGTTTCCTCGGCCATGCCCGACGATTTCCATGGCTCAACGTGCCGCAGATTTTCCGCACCATAGGTGGCCGCATAGGCGCGGCGGTTGCGATCACTCTGATTGGGATAGCTTCGGTGCAACAGCCCGCTGTTAAAGAAGATGGCGTCGCCGGGCTCAAGCTCGATGGGGATCTGTTTGGAGATGTTCACATCGTGGTCATGGATAATATGTCCCTGGATCGGATGATCGTGGTGCGGCAGGTCGACCGTGTGGGTTGCAGGAATGACGTGGAGGCAGCCGTTCTCAACGGTCGCGGAATCGATGGCGAGCCAAAAGTTGATAGCGTTTGGTTCGAGCTTGGGCCAAAAGGACGTATCCTGGTGCAACGCGGCTTCGATTCCATGGTGGGCTGGCTTCATGAACACGGAATCGCTGAACATCTGGACTCCCGCCTGGTAAAGCGATGAAATCACATTGTAAATCGCCGGGTGGCCTCCAAAAGCCCTGAAATAGGGGTGGTGATGGTACATGTTCGACATCAGTCGAACACGATCGCGCCGCGGGAGTTCCTCGCGGTCTTGCATCTGCGGTTCCCAAAACGTGTAGAAGTGATCGGATAACCAGCCTTCGTACGCCGTCTCTGGTTTGAGTTCACCGTCGAGCAGACGATCGATCATCCGATCAAGTTCGAGCAGATCGCTTCCCGAAATCAGTCGCCGAACAATCAGATAACCTTCCTGTTCGAAATGTTTTCGTTGCTGTGAATCAATTGCCAAGGGCCAGGCCCCTCCATAGACAGTTTCTGCGTATTACTGGGAAACCACAGATTTGCGGTCTATCGCGCGCAGGATTTTATCGCAGGGTGGATTGTACCATCGGATTAGCGGTTTATCGATTATGGCTTGCACAGCATCCCGGGGCCAACTTGCCTGGAATGCGAATCGGAGATATTGATGATTGATCCGGGCAAACTGACGTAACCGTCGAGGTGCCAAGTGCCAGGCGCGCAGTTAGGATAGGCGGGCAGGATATTACTTTAGACTTCGGATTTCGCACCTAAACCCATGCCGCGATTCAAGGATCAGGCGATCTGTATTCGTCACATTGACTGGTCGGAGACCAGCCAGGTGGTGGCCCTTCTGACGGCCGAGCACGGTAAGATACGTGGGTTGGCCAAGGGATCAAAGCGCGCCAGCCCGAGTGCGGTGGCGCGGTTCTCGGGTGGGATCGAACTGCTGACCCTGGGCGAGGCGGTGGGGATGGTCCGCCCGTCATCGGAGTTGGCAAGCCTGACGGAGTGGGACCTTCAGCAGCCTTATGCCCATCTGCGTCGCGACTTGGCGGCACAGCAGACTGCGTTGTACGCCGCGGACCTGGCCCACGCCATGCTGGCCGATCACGACCCGCACTCGAAAACGTTTATCGCGCTGGCCGGGCTGCTCGATGAACTGGCCCGCCCTGAGCGGCGCGAGACGGGCCTGCTGAAATACCAGTGGTTGCTCCTCGACGATTGCGGCTATCGACCCCAGTTGGACAACGACGTACAGTCGGGCGCGTCGATCGTCGATCAACCAACCTACGTGTTTGACCCGCGGGCCGGCGGACTGTCGGCATCACCACCGGGCGCTATCACCGACACACAAAGCCCAGCCGGTCCGTGGCGCGTGCGCCGTGCGACGGTCGAGGTGCTCCGCGGGCTCACCGAGGGCGCCGCCGATGCACCGAGCCAGACCGTGCAACGAGCCAACCGCCTGCTCTGCGTCTATGCCCGAGCAATCCTGGACCGACAGTTGCCGACGATGGCGTTTGTGCTCGGGGAAGAACATGCAGGCGCATAGGCACGGAGGCTCACAAGGGGCTGTCGATTTTGGCCCTTGACCCCGCTTGGCCCTGTGACTCGACCACGCCGCACTCGGCATGCCAAAAATTCACATAAGATTTTGTTTTATAACCTTTTACAATTAATTTTTCTGACCTGCGACTCATTTGTTGACTTCGATGGCGCGGGGCCGCCTGTCCGACGGGGTGTTCGACTGATATCCTATTACGCGACAGCGTCCATCGCGTGTATGGGCCGTTTACTGGGTCGGGTTGGCTTGCGGGCGCCCTTGGTGGGAAGCACCGTCGGCTGCCGCAGTTGGGATGTACCAAGATGCGCATCTATGTTGGGAATCTAAGTTACGAGACGACGGAGGAGACCCTCACCGAGTTGTTCACCGAATGGGGCGAGGTATCGAGTTCGACGATCCTCACCGAACGCCAGACCGGCCGTTCACGCGGTTTCGGGTTTGTCGAAATGAGCAACGACGAGGAAGCACGCAAGGCGATCGAGGAAGCGAATGGCCGTGATTGCGAGGGCCGTACACTGACGGTCAACGAGGCCAAGCCACGTGAAGAACGCAGCGGTGGCGGCGGTTATCACAACTGAGCCGGATTCGGGGGCTGCCAAATCATTCCGTGAGCGCCTGTCACCCAGTCGGGTGGCGCGTGGCGGCGACGGTTGTGTTAATCTCACAGCGGGCGTCGATCGCCGCATCGACCGCGCGGCTCCTTTGGATGCGCTGGCTCCGCAGGCTTTGTTGCTCGGCTGGCGTGGGGCATGAACCGCGATGACGGGTGACATGATCTTTCTGCTCTGCACCGCGGCGGCGGCGCTTCTGCTGGTCGTTGTGCTGGTGCTCTTTTATCGTGCCGTGGTGCGCAGCAAGGGGCGCCATCGCTGGTGGACGCTGCTGATCGGCAACGCGCTGATGCTGGCCGTGCTGCTG
>CAUYYV010000107.1:0-10115 GCA_963577075.1 Phycisphaerae bacterium | reverse complement strand
TGTCGATTCTCCACGAGGCGCCGATGATGAGAATGGACAGGGCCGTGGTCAACAGCACCAGTGGCAGGGACAGGCCGTCAACGCCGGTGCTGTACTCGACGTTGATCATATCGATCCACGACACCACGGTGGCAAACTGTACCCCGCCGTCAGCGAAGTCATAGCCGCACAGCAGGATCACGCTGAGCACGAAGGTGGCGACAGAGCCGAGCAGTGCCAACCAACGCGAATTGCTCTTGCTGACAACCAGACACAGCAACCCTACCACGGCCGGCAGAAAGATCATCAGGTTAAGAATCAGTTCCATGTCATCATTCCGATTGTGAGTATCTCGAGTGGCCAGCAACCCGTTGGGTCGCGGCTATTGTAGATCACCCTTTTTTCATTGCATGACGATGGCCGTCGTCACCACGACCAGCATAACGAGAGCACCCGAAGCGATCATGAGCAGCACGTACACACGCACGCGCCCGGGTTGTGTCGTGCGCAATAGTTGCCCCCAGCCCTGCGCTGTCATCGCAGCGTTGTTGGCGGCGGCGTCAATGAACTTATCGTCGACCCAACCGGCGATCAACGCACCCAATCTGCCAAGCCAGCCGAACCCGTTCACTATGCCGGGAAACCACGGCCAGTCCGCGCGGCCATCGACAATGATCTTGTCAAAGAGGCCACAGATTATGGCGACCAGTTTGCACAGTCCAATGGCGAACACATCATAAAGCGCGTCGAAGTAAAATTTGTTGTACGCCCACAGATAAAACACCTTGATCGGCTTGACATTGACGCGGCCAAACGCCGTCTTGAAAGATGCGATCTTGATGTTCACGATACGATTGCTGATCCCAAAGCCGTTGCGGTACATCAACAGACCCAGTCCGATCATGATCAGCCAGGCGCAGCCGTGCAGCAACGGGCCATGGATGTTCTCCTCACCTGCATGAATCTCGGCAGTGCTCTGCACCATGGTCGCACCGGCCGCGGTCATGGCGTCGGCGCTGTCAACAATCATGCCCCTCCAGAGAAACCAGCCGGAGACGACCGCCATGAACGCCAATATGAGTTGCGGTACATACATCGTTGGGGGCGCTTCATGGGCGTGATCGTAAAGATACTGGTCACGTGGTTTGCCGAGAAACGTCAATGCAAAACTGCGTGCCATGTAAAACGGTGTGACATATGCAATAATCAGCGGCCCCCAGAAAAAGAGACTGCCAAGAAAGCCGTACTCAACCATCGCACTTGAGTAGTTGTACGCGCCGGCAATGATCCCGTCCTTCGAGTAAAACCCGCTGATCCCATAGGACGTGTACGGAATGGATGCCCCGGCGATGGCCAGGGTGCATACGCCGTAGCAGAGCATGGTGATCGGCAGTTTCCTGCCCAGGCCGCCGTAGTGGCGCATGTCCTGCTGGTGGTGAGCGGCGTGGATGACCGAACCGGAGCACTGGAACAGGCAACACTTGAAAAACGCGTGCATGATCAGGTGATAAATCGCGAAAATGTACGCCCCCGTGCCCATGCCCAGGATCATGTAGCCCAATTGCGAGAGCGTCGAGTAGGCCAGCACCCGCTTGATGTCGGTCATAACCATGGCCATCGCGGCCCCCATGACCAGGGTGATCAGACCGATGATTGAGATGAACAGATGCGCATCGGGCGTGAGGATCGGATAGATCCGTCCGGTCAGATAGACGCCGGCGGCGACCATGGTAGCTGAGTGGACGATCGACGAAACGGGCGTCGGCCCTTCCATGGCATCGGGCAACCAGGTGTGCAACGGGAACTGCGCGCTCTTGCCGATTGCGCCGAAGAACAGTCCAATGCCCGCGACGGTCAGCCAGAGCGGAGGATTGGCAATGGAATGGTGGCCGTCAGCCTCGATCAACGCCCGGATGGCCACGAACATGTTGGCTGCCTCACCCTCACCCACCGCGGGTAACAGCAGTTTGCCGCCCACCTGCCAAAACAAGATGCCGAACCCGATGAGGAACCCCGCATCGCCAATCCGGTTCATCACCCACGCTTTTTTGCACGCCAGTTGCGGGCCACGTTTCTCGAACCAGAATCCGATCAGCAAATAACTGGTCAGGCCTACCAGTTCCCAGCCGACCAGCAATTGTGTCACCGAGTTGCTGATCACGATGCCCATCATCGAAAATGTGAACAGCGACAGGTACGCGAAGAACCAGTTGTACCGCTTGTCGCCGGCCATGTAGCCGATGCTGTACATATGCACCAGTGCCGAAACAAGGCTGACCATCACCATCATGGCGATCGTGACGCTGTCGATCAGGGCACCGAGGTACAGGTATCCGTCGCCGGTGCCGGGGATCGGTATCCACGGCACGTTCCAGGCAAAAGCCTTGGCATCGTCGCCCGCGCCGATCCACTTGAACAACGCCACGAGCGACAGCAGAAAGGAAAAACTCATCACCGCGGTCGCGACTGCACCTGCCTGCCTGAAGATCACCCGGCGCGTCAGGACGATCAACGCCACAAACGTGCCCAGCGGCAACAAGGTGGCGGTCACGAGCAGCGTGCATATCAGGGCCTGATCGACTTCAGTCATGCGATCGATCCGCAACCGAAATGGTGATTGGTGGTTTACTCGGCAACACGGATCATCCTTTCAACTTGTCGGCGCGTTCGACGTCGACGGTGCCGAAGTTGTTGTAGAAATTAAGAAATATCGCCAGGGCGATCGCCGCCTCGGCGGCCGCGATCACGATGATAAAGATCGCGAATATCTGGCCATGCAGAAGGTGCGTACCGGCGGCGTCACCGCCCCACTGGTAGCGATTGAAAGCCACGAGATTCAGCGACGCGGCATTGAGAATCAACTCGACACCGATGAGGATGCCGATCGCGTTGCGCTTGGTCAGCACCGTCGCGACGCCTGCGGCAAAAACGATGACCGAAACGAGGAAGAAATGGCCGGTGCCTATCTCAAACAAAAGTACATTTCCGTGTTGGAAACGAGGCAAGAAGTAAGAAGTTGGAAGCACTCATGCGCATGTTTTGCCGTCCCCCAGTGGGGACGCTGCGGATTCTCGCGCCCTCATACTACCCGGCACTTGGCATCTGGCACTTGACACTTGTCTAGATTTCCTATTCCCGGCCGCGTCGCCGCGCCATGTAAGCCGCCCCGATCATCACGAGCAGCAGCAGCACGGCCGAGATCTCGAACGGTACGAGGTAGTCACCCAGCAGCAACAAGCCGATGACACGCACCTGATTGTAATCTGTGACATTGAGCGCGATCGCGTCGGCCCACTCGGTCCGCACCCATGCCAGGATTAAAAGACCCAATATCACCACGGCAAGGACCACGGCCACCGCCTTCTCCCAGCCCTGCACGCGTAATTGCATAAACGGATTCTTGCTCGTCAACATAACGCCGAAGATGATCAGGATCAGCGTCCCGCCGGCATAGACGATTAATTGGACCGCCGCGAGGAACTCGGCGTTGAGCATGAAGTAAAAACCAGCCACGCCGCCCAGTGTCGCCAACAGGTAGACTGCCATGCGTACGATGTTCTGGCTGAGCATGACGGCCCAGGCACCAAGCACCGTCAACAACGCCAAGGCGTAGAACATCAGCGGTTCGACCGGTCCCAGCGGGTGTTGCTCAGCGAGGATCGACACTCAGTAAAGCCTTATGGATGAAGCCTTTGTCGTGACCCAGCACGCCAGCCACGAGTTGGCGCACAACATAGCGGCCGATAACCGGGCGGTCAACATTGCCTATATTGGCATTCCTATAATCCGGGCCTCAAACACCAGCGTGCTGTTGACAAGGCCCTGGATTGCAAAGATTGACCGTCTCCGATTGAATTTCACGCTCTTGCCAAGCACCACCAGCCGATCACCGGGCACCGTCTGGCCACGAAATTTCACGCCTTCACAACCGACAAAGCCGATGAACTTGACCCCCTCAATCAACCGCAGAGTCATGTAGCTGGCCAGTTGGGCGCCGGCCTCGATCATCAACACGCCGGGCAACAACGGCCGCCCGGGGATGTGACCCGGCACCCAGAACTCGTCGTCACGCAGATCCTTGAACGCCATCGCCTCGAACCCGTCGTCCGATATCCATGTCACCCCGTCGAGCATGCGCATATCGCCGCGATGAGGATTAATCTCTTCGATCTGTGCAGCGTCCACGCACACCGCATCGAGATCAATTCGCGAAATATCGAACAACAGCGGCGGGGCCATAATCGACGCTAACCCATTAAATACAACAATTTACAGCCTTTTAGAAAGGCGGCAGACGCAACCCACCACATGCCCGAGGGTGCCCGGAAGGCTCGCAAACGGGCGATCGGACTGATCGAGTGGCACCAGCTTGGGGTGGATCTTACGACCCGCCCGGAGCCTGATCCCTTTCCTCAAGCACCTTCACGCGCAGGGCTTGTGCTTCATTCTTGACGTCTTGCATCAGCTTACGCACCCGCGTACCGGCGGCCTTGTTACCGCCAATCGCGCGACGCACGTCCTCTTCCGCCGACTCGATGGTGCTCTTTAGCCGTTCGTAGGTTTCCAGCACGCCGTGTCTCCTTTTATAAAGCGACGGATACCCTATCTATATGTTGCAGTCACAGGTTATCGAATGAACACCGACGATGCAAAGGTGGCTAGGGTCCGGGGGTCCGGGGGTCCGGGGGTTAGGGGGTTAGGGGTCAGGGGCCGGACAGATCAGCCCGCCCACCACAGTACACTGAAAACCGTGGGGCTACTTGATGAGGCTCAAAACAGACTTGAACTGCTCGCCACCGGCTTCGTGCAGCAACTCAAACGCTGCCGACTCGACGGTCGTCGGGATGACGCCAGCCTGCGTCATTCGCATCACCGCCGCCTGCTGATCAGCGAGCCGCCTCGATCCAATCGCATCGACTGTCACGGCCGTCAAAAAACCGCTGTCAACCAGGTCCAAACAGGTCTGCAGCACACACACGTGTGCCTCGATGCCACAGACCAGTACCGAGCGCACGGCACGACGCTGCAACTGTTGACGAACCGGCTCGATGCACGCCGAGAACTTCATCTTTTCGTGGATGCTGATGTCTGGCGTGAACCGCGCCGACAATGCCGGGTGGGTCAGGCCCAACCCCTTGCGGTATTGTTCGGTGACCAGAACCGGCAACTCGAGCACGCCCGCCACATCGATCAGCCGGCCTGCCTGGCAAAGTAGTTCAGCAGCATTGTGCATGTGCGGCTGGAGTTTCTCCTGCACATCCACAACCAACAACGCGGTCTGGTCGATCTGGAGTTTGGACACCGGCATCCCCTCATATTACACGCTCATCGAGATGACCGGGGCAGATATCACGACACCCGCGCTCAGGTGAGAAAGTGCACACACCATTGCGGCCGGCGGCCTTGGCGACATAAACACCCGGATCAACCACTATCGTGGCATCACCCACCGCCCGGTGGTACTTGATATGAACCCGGCCAAGTCAATCCGATAACCGACCGCACGCGCGGCCAACCCCGATGCCGCGACTGGCCGGGGCGATCAGGTGCTCTCGACGGACGCTTGGGCCATGTCCGTGGCTGGTTTGGCGTCATCGACCTTGTAGGACAGATACGCTTTTTCGCCCTCGCGTGTAATCATAATCGTCTGGCCCCTCTCGAACTCGCCACGCAGAATTGCCTCGCTGAGCATATCCTCAACGTGCCGCTCGATCGCACGACGCAGCGGCCTGGCGCCGAAGTCGGGGTTGAAGCCCTTGTCGATCAGGAAGTCGCGAGCCTTCTCATCTATCGCAAGCATCAGGTTCTTGTCCTCCAACCGCGTGTGAACCTTCTTCAACTCGTACTCGACGATCTGGTACAGGTCCTCGCGGGTTAGCGGGCGGAAGACGATCACGTCATCGAGCCGGTTGATGAACTCGGGCCGGAAATATCGCTCAATCTCGCTGTTGAGCGTCTGCTTGATCTTTTCGTAGTCGGCCCCTTCCGACTGTTGGGTGAACCCGAAGCCACCCTTGTTCTTGATCAGGTCCGCGCCGATGTTGCTGGTCATGATCATGATGATGTTGCGGAAGTCCACGTGGCGGCCAAATGAATCGGTGAGTTGGCCTTCCTCCATAATCTGCAACAGCATATTGAACACATCGGGGTGCGCCTTTTCGATCTCGTCAAGCAGGACAACGGCGTACGGCCGGCGACGGATTTGCTCGGTGAGCTGACCACCTTCTTCGTAGCCGACATAGCCAGGGGGGGCGCCGATCAGCCGGCTGATGTTGTGCTTTTCCATGTACTCGCTCATGTCGATACGGATCAGCGAGTCTTCGTTACCGAACATGAACTCGGCCAGCGCCTTGCTCAGTTCGGTCTTGCCGACACCGGAGGGTCCTATGAAGATGAACGATCCCATCGGTCGCTTGGGGTCTTTCAGACCTGAGCGGGCGCGGCGCAACGCCTTGGCGATCGTTTTGATCGCATCGTCCTGGCTGACGATTCGCTTGTGCAATTCCGCTTCCAGCTTGAGCAACCGCTCGGTCTCCTGCTTTTCAAGCCGGGTCAGCGGGATGCCGGTCATCTTCGAGACGACCTCGGCGACGACTTCTTCATCAACGACGCCGTCTACCTCCTTTGCCTTGGCCGACCAATCCTTCTTGATCTGTTCTTTCTTGGTACGTAGGGACTCAGCCTTGTCGCGTAACTCGGCGGCGCGCTCATAATCGGAGCCCTTGACAGCCCCGTCCTTCTCGATCGAGAGTCGCTCGATCTGTTCTTCGATCTCGGCTAGATCGGGTGGCTTGCTCATGCTCTTGAGCCGAATCCGGGCGCCGGCCTCGTCGATCACGTCGATGCTCTTGTCCGGCTGGACTCGGCCGGAGATATAGCGAGTGGAAAGATCAACGGCACTTCGGATCGCTTCGTCGGTAATCTGTACCCGGTGGTGCGTCTCATAACAATCGCGCAGACCTTCGAGAATCTGGACCGTTTCCTCCTTGCTCGGCGCCTCGACCATAATTGTCTGGAACCGGCGCTCCAAAGCGCTATCCTTCTCGATGTACTTACGGTACTCGTCGAGCGTGGTGGCGCCGACACACTGGATCTCGCCACGACTGAGCGCCGGCTTGAGCACATTCGACGCATCGATGGCGCCTTCGGCGCCGCCGGCGCCAACCAACGTGTGCAACTCATCGATGAACAGCAAGACGTTCTTGGCGCGGCGAACTTCGTTCATCACCGCCTTGATCCGCTCCTCGAACTGGCCTCGGTATTTCGTGCCGGCCACCATCATCGCAAGGTCAAGCACGACGATGCGACGGTCATCGAGCAACTCGGGCACGTCCTTGGTGATGATCTGCTGGGCCAGTCCCTCGACAATGGCGGTCTTGCCCACGCCGGCCTCACCCAGCAGGACGGGGTTGTTCTTTGTGCGTCGGCAGAGGATCTGGATCAACCGCTCGATCTCGTTGGCGCGGCCGATGACAGGGTCGAGTTGGCCTTCACGTGCCAGTTCGGTCAGGTCGCGGCCGAAGCTGTCGAGTGCGGGCGTCTTGCTCTTGGCGCTTTTGCCGGAGGGCACCTCGGCGTCTTCCTTGCCCGTGTCCTCTTCCGGATCCACACCAGCGCCCAGCAGATTGAGTACCTCCTCGCGCACCTCGTCGAGCTTGAGTCCCAGATTCATCAGTACCTGGGCCGCCACCCCCTCGTGCTCGCGCAGCAGGCCCAGCAGCAGGTGCTCGGTGCCGACGTAATTGTGATTGAGGCTTCGCGCCTCCTCAATGGCGTACTCGATCACCTTTTTGGCGCGCGGCGTCTGTGGCAGCTTGCCCATGGTGACCATGTCCGGGCCGGACTTGACCAGCTTCTCGACCTCGAGGCGTACCTTGCGCAGGTCGACGTCGAGGTTCTTGAGCACGTTAGCACCGACGCCCGAGCCTTCCTTGACCAGGCCCAACAAGATGTGCTCGGTGCCGATGTATTCGTGGTTAAACCGCTGCGCCTCCTGGTTGGCCAGCGCCATGACCTTGCGGGCCCGATCTGTGAATCTTTCAAACATCACGTTCTGCTTTCAATTCGTAGTTGCCGTGTGTCTTCACATCCCCACCGAGGACAGTTATATTCTAGTAGGCCAATGTTGCAAAGCCCAGCGATCATCCCCTTGCCAGCCGGTCTGTGGCGAAAATTCGACGCAATATTTGTACCACTGTATCTGATCGGCACAACCAGCATAGAACACAAATAGCGGGCTATATCGGCCATTGTGGCACCAGTCATGCAGTTCCGGCGCAGGCCCCTGCCTTTTTGGCTGACTGGCGCATCAGCTTCCTTATCCATGTGCTTTTTTACCTCGTTTCACCGTTGGTTGATTGAGACCCACGACGGCAGAATCGCAAGCAAGTTGTGCAGCGTTCAGTATTGTCCGTAACAGGCAAGCCGGATCCACCGGCTGATCGGCGGGGCATGGACTTGGCCACAACGGGTTTTGTGGCAGAAAATCAAAGCGAAGCTGATCGACAGGCGGTTATAACATCATGCGGCCTCCAATACGTTGAGGAATTCCGGATCAAAAACCGAGAGGCCACACGAAGCCCATTTTTTCAAATCAGTTGTGAATAATCCTGGCTAGGCGTTGACCCACGTGCTTGACTTCACATAACCAAGCCGGCGCAACACGTCGCCCGACTCGGCATCGAAAAAAGCACGATCGTCGCGTGTGAACATCTTGATCCACTTGAATTGCCGCCGCTGGGGCATCGGCGAAATCAGGGCCGAACTCGGCGGGCACCAGCCGAACACCCGCGACAGCCGGCTCTGCAACACGCTGTTGAATCGCGGCGGCAGAAGCGGTTGTCTGCCCCTCGGCTCCAGGCCCAGGAATCCGCCCAACTGCTCAATCGCGTCGGCGGGCTGATCTACAAGCCGCTCGTACTTCAGGGACAATGCGTTGGGCGCTGCGCGCCAACATTCTACATGATGAGCCCACAACTTCGTCCTGCTCAGATCGACAATCGGATCAGGCACATACCCGTGGTCGCACTGGCGCAGGAACGGGCCGATGTCTTGTCCATGCACCTCGCCGTTGCGCACGCAGGACAAGAAATAGGAGCTCATAACATCCCGCCCGTCACGATACACGCTGATGCACTTGCCGCCGTCGGCGATCCAGTCAGTCCAGACTTGCCGACTCTCCCGCCAAGGCGAAAAACCGGGCAGCGCGTGGGTCTTTAGGATCGGCCTCCTTGCCTTGCGAACGATCGCCAACGCCGTACCGGCGTCGATCGGCGTGTGGTGTGTCGGCAGCAGGCTGTCGAGATCCAGATACAGCTGCTGGTGGCCCTGGCCAGGCCATTTCCACGAGCGGCAGTCGGCAAACTGCCAGCGCAGCAGATCGATGGCCAGATGCGTCCCGGATCGCGGATGCGTCGCCACCACAATCGGTGCACCGGCGCGAGCCAACTGTTCGGCAAGTCGTGACGGCGTCATTTACGGTCCGTTCCGACACATGACGTCAACCTCGCAGCGACGACATCTCGTGAGTCTCGAGAGCTGATGCACACCAGTACTTTACACGGTTTCCGCACCAACCTCGTGCGGGGTGGGCCACGCAGTGCTCAGGCGGGCCCGGGCAACCATAACACACCGCCAAATAACGACGCCGCCTCGTCGAGCGGCGATCATGGCAGACGGCCAGAATGGTTCGGCGATCAGCTCTTGGCCATCGATTCGAGACCGTGGCGCCTGACCATGCGATAGAAACGGTGCCGCTCGACGTTGAGTATCCGGGCGGCTTGGGCCTTGTTGCCGTTGGTTTCACGCAAAACTCGCACGAGCAAGGACCTCTCGGACATCGCCAGTGTGGGAAAATCATCGGAGCCGACCGGAGCATGCAAACCGAGCACGGCGGCTCGAATCCCTTCAGGCAAATTGGCAACGGTCAGTTTCTCGCTCTCGGAGAGAACGTAGGCGTACTCGATCGCGTTGGTCAACTCGCGAATGTTGCCCGGCCAGTGGTAAACCCGCATCGCATCGAGGATGTCATCGGCAAAGAACTTGGGCGGCTCTTTGTAAAGCCGACTCAACTCATCGAGAAAATGCCTGGCCAGGAGGATGATATCCTCGCCACGGTCGCGCAGTGGCGGGATGAC
>CAUYYV010000106.1:0-10117 GCA_963577075.1 Phycisphaerae bacterium | reverse complement strand
TTTTCGTGGCAGAAACAGCGGGGAAATCCACCTGAAATTTCACGACTGGCCCGCCAGGATCGTGGCCAAGCGACTCAATCAAACCAGGTGTTTCAAATAACTTGCATTCATTGATGCCATTTGGTGGTGATCGACGCTTTTACGCGCAAGTGCCTGGTGATCAGGGCCGGCCGACCCTTCACCTCTAATCGTTGAGCCATCGGCTGGCACCGGGCACTTTCTCGAGGATGCCCATCTCGTGCGCGATGGCCATGAACGGGAACGGGCCGCGCAGCATGCGTGATGAAAAC
This sequence comes from Phycisphaerae bacterium, assembly GCA_963577075.1. Lineage (GTDB taxonomy): Bacteria > Planctomycetota > Phycisphaerae > Phycisphaerales > Phycisphaeraceae > CAUYYV01. The sequence continues at coordinate 9,827 of CAUYYV010000106.1, read as the reverse complement.
GTCCCGTCGTTCTCTGGGTCGTTCATCCAGTTCACCGCCTGGCACAGCGCGCCGTGCCCGGCTTCGATGAACTTGCGATCGCCCGTGAGCCGGTAGGCGTAGGCCAGCGATTCGAGGTTGGCAAAACCCTGGGAGGCAACGGTCGGGTAGCGCGCATCGGGGGTCGAACCGGCGTAGGGCAGGCCCTCCTCGAGAAAGCCGCGCTTCACGTAGCTTTCCATGATCGCCATGATCAGTTTTCGGCAGCGCTCGTCGCCGGTCACCTGGTGCCAGCGGATCAGCCCGCGCATGCCGAGATTGACGCTCCGATCGCTGATCAACTCGCCGGCGAATGGATCACCTGTTCCGTCGGGACCGAGATTGAGTTTGTCGTACAGCCGGTCCAACACCGCCTCGGCACCCTTGCGCATCTCTTCGTTCGGCTCGATCGCGTAACCGCTGCCGACCACGAGCATGCCCCAGCCGGTGTTGCGCTCGAGATCCCAGTCGTAGAACTGGCACATGTGGCCCAGCCCCGTCGCCGTCTTGACCGCGATATCGCGCGCCCGGCGGTCGCCGGTCAGGTGGTAGTAGTCGATCACGCCCTGCAGAAACGTGTGGCTCCCGTGCGCGTGCCTTTGTTGCGTGTCACCCACCCGCTGGGCGCCGCCAACGTGCTGGATGCAATGGCTGTACTGGCAGAACTGCATGAAACGGATGTCGGGCATGTGCTCCATCTCGACGGCGTGGTGGCAGGTATCGATGTCCATGGTGTGCAACGCGATCGACTCGGCCGCCCACCACTGCGCTATCTCGCGATGACGCAGAAACATCATCGCGTACACGTGGGCCGTGTCGTACTCGTTGTTGAGGTAGTAGACGTCGGGCGCATCCGGGTCGTTCGAGCCTTCAAAGAAGTACAGCAGGAAATCGCCGAAGTGCCTGAGGCCGAATGCCTTGCACGAGGACTCGCGGGCGATCTTGTGGAACATGTTCTCTTCGTAGAAGAGTTTGCGCAGCGCCGTTTCGAGCCTCGGGTATTTCTTCGGTTCGTAGGGAAAGTAGTCCCAAAGTTCGCCGGTCTGGTGGTAGTAGTGTGAATCGGCGACGGGCATCGGCCACTCGCGCAGCACCAGTGACATCTGCTCGCGCTGCCGCGCCTCCTGCCGGCCTTGATGAAAGTGGAGATGGAACGTGTGCGTCTTGGCCATGCCGCGCGGGATCGGAAACGGCTTTCCCAACAGGCATGACGGCGGGCCCATATCCCCGAAGAAATCGCTGCGGTCCGGGTTTGGCATCTCGATCGACGCGGGCTGCTCGGGAACCAGGTGATACTCGATCGCGTCGCCATTGACCGCCAGCACCTTGGGGTAATTCTGCCAGAAATCCTTGGCGGCCAGCAGCACGCCGCGATCGGCGCCGCTGAGGTCGGCCCAGCCCTTCGAGTGCTGCCATCGGGCGCGCACGGGCGAGCGGTTCTCCAGCATCTTGCCGGCGCTGTCGAGGATCTTAAAATTCCGAACGTGAAACTGCTGCAAGCGCAGCGGCTGATCCGATACGAGTTGCGCATGGCCCTGGTTCTCGTCGGTGTCCGCGACGGCGTACGAGGGCTTATCGCCGGCGTCGATCGGCAGGCGAGCCACGATCGACTTGACGAGCGCCTCCTCCGGGTCCATGCGATTGGTGAAAACGTGATCGACCCGCACGAACGGCTTGCCGGCATAAACCGCCAGCCGCACGAAAAAGCCGAGGTGACTTTGTCCCGTATCGTCCTGGTGATCGCCCTCCCAGCTCACGAGCAGTCGCTGCGTGCCCTGCTCCTCGATCTCGAAGCGCGGCGACGCGTCGTTGCGGGCGCTGAACGTAAGCCCGTTCTCGTCGGTGACGGTAAAGTCGAGTCCCGCGCTGTCGGCCGGACTGATCCGCTGGCCGTCGAGCCACACGCGATCGAGCGGCCGGCATCGCTTCGTATCCAGTTCGAGCTTCAGCACGCCGTTGTCGACGATTAGCGTGTCGCCCTGCTGTTTCGTTTCGATGCTCGGCCCGGCCGGCGCCTTGCCCTCTTGGGCGACCGTCAGCTGGTGCACGGTCTTCTCGCCGGCGGACAGGTCGGCCTGGTAGTCGAGCAGCATCCAGCGGGTACTGCTGTCGTCGTGCTGCTCCATGACGCGGGTTTGCAACGCCACCGGCTTGCCCGAGGCATCCGCCATGGACAACGGGGCACCGTCGGGAAGCGCACCCTTGGCAAACGGCAGGCCGACCGTCAACGGAAACGCCTCCCGATCGATGATTGACGGCTCGGTGGTTGTCATCTCTATTGGCTTCGTCTCAGACATCGCAGCGTTCCTTTCGCGTGGTAACACCTTGTTTTACATCTAATACCCGGAGATCACAAACCGTATGTGCCCAGTTCCGGCCAGAGATTGCCGGCGGCGACCGGGGCAGGACGAAGCATATTGGCGACAGGAAGAACCCTGGCATTTGCTTGCTCATGCAGGGCGCTCTGGGGCGTCGAGGGCGGGGCGGTATCATGTGGGTGTATGGGAAAAGTCGTCGATGAATCAGAGCGTTGGATGCGACGCGCGTTGGGGTTGGCGCGACGGGGGCAGGGTCGGGTCGAGCCGAATCCGATGGTCGGGTGCGTGCTGGTGCGATCGGGTCAAATCGTCGGCGTGGGCTGGCACCGTCGGATCGGCGGCGCGCACGCAGAGGTCGCGGCGATCGACGATTGTCGCAAACGTGGCGGTGATGCGCGGGGATGCACGGCCTTTGTCACTCTCGAGCCGTGCGCCCATCAGGGCAAGACACCGCCTTGTACCGATGCGTTGATCGCGGCCGGGGTGGCACAGGTGTGTGTCGCCATGCTCGATCCGTCTGCGCTGGTCGACGGACGCGGCACTGCGGCGCTGCGCGATGCGGGCATTGACGTCACCGTCGGCGTGTGCGGCGACGAGGCGCGACAGCTCAACGAGCCGTATATCAAGCGGGTTACCACCGGGCTGCCGTGGGTGATCGCCAAGTGGGCGCAGACCCTCGACGGCGCAATCGCGGCGGCGGACGGTGCCAGCAAATGGATCAGTAGTCGTGAGAGCCGGCGGATTGCGCATCGCCTGCGAGCCCGGGTGGACGTGGTCATCGTTGGAATCGGCACCGCAATTGCAGACGATCCGATGCTGACCGCCCGTGGCGTTCCGTTGCGCCGCCGGGCCCGCCGCGTGGTGGTCGATCCGCAACTACGCCTCACCGGCCGGGCGCGCCTGATCACCACTCTCGACGAATCGCATCCCGTCACGCTCGGCGTGGATCAGCGGGTGCTGGCCGACTCGCCCGAGCGAATGCAAGAGTTTGCCGCGCGGGGCGTCGAGTTCGTCGGTCTGCCCGCTGTCCCGCAGAACGACCAGCAACTCGATCTTCGTCCGCTTTTGCAGCATCTGGCCGAGGGGAGGTCGGCGACAAACGTGCTCGTCGAGGGTGGTGGCAGGTTGCTCGGCACGCTTTTCGAGCAACAACTTGTTGATCAGGTTGTCACGTTCGTTGCGCCGAAGTTGTTGGCTGATGAAAACGCGGTGTCGGGAGTGCAGGGCCGGACGCCTCGCTCGCTTGGTGGGGCGCACCGGCTTGAGCTGCGCAGTGTGAAGCGCGTCGAGGGTGACGTGATGCTGGATTACCGTGTTATCGCGGAAGAGGCACGGGTCAAGGCCCGTCGCTAAACGATGGGATTCATGCCGGCTCGACGACGATGCGGTTGCCGTGTACCTCGACGACGCGCACCTGTTGGCCGGCTTCGATCCAGTCGCCGATGCTGACCACGTCGATCAGCCGGCCATCAACCTCGGCTCGTCCACTGGGCCGAAGCTGGGCCACAACGCTGCCGGTCGCGCCGACGGTCACGCCGCCGCTGCCGACCGCCTCGCTGCCGCTGACCGACGGCTTGGCACTGGTCGACATCCCGGCCTGTTGACGCGTCTGCAGCACGAGCTTGTTGAACATTGGCAACTTGCCGGAGCATGTGAACATCAACATTATCGAGATAATGCCGATCCCGCCGGCCACCATCACCGCCACCGCCTGCTGGGCGACATCATCCCACAATCTTGCGGGTGGCAGGAACTTTCCCGGATCCGTCGGCACGACGGCCAGCACAAGCGACGCGAACATCAGAAGCAGCCCCGTGATGCCAAACACGCCGAACCCGGGCGTAACGAATACCTCGACGACCAACAGCGCAAAACCGATGAAAAATACCGCCACGTGCCACCACTTGGACAGATCGATCAGGAACGGTGAGCCCAGCACCACCACCAGGCAACCCGCCGCCACCGCGCCTGGCAGACCCAGCCCCGGCGATTGAAACTCCATGTACGCGCCGACCATCAGGCCCAAAATCAACACGCCACGCACCACCGGGTGCGTCAGCCAGCCAGCCAAGTCTTCCGACCAACTCTGATCGATCCGCACTACCGAGGCCGCGCCCAGCCAATCCTTCAGCTCCACGTCGTTCTTGATCATGGCCCTGGACAAACCAATATCCAGGGCCTCAGTCTGGGTCATGGTCAACAACGTCGAACCCCCGTGTACGTGCTTGACCAACTTCCACTGGCTGATGTCCGCGTCCGTCGCCACCTCGATGATGACGGGCGATTTTTTGTTCGTGGCATCCTCGCCCTTTAGGTTGAGTGTTTCCTCCACCTGTGCGCGGGTCTTGCCGGTGACCATCATCATGTAATCGGCCTGGTTGACCAGCATCCGCCGACCTGTCTGCTCGTGCTCGACCTGGTATACCTCGACTCCCAGTTCGCACATTGCGTGGAACAGGACATTGTCGTACCCGTTACGCTGCGCCGAGTCGCGCACCTCTGCAAGGATCGGCGACAGGGCCTTGGCTCGCTCGGTTGGTGACAGGTCCCGACCCAGCATGATCGGGGCCGAGTCACCCGTCACTGACACGGGCGTCATGACGATCGCCTTGCACGCTGCGGAGATGATGATGCCCGCCGAGTAGGCGCGTGGGTTGATCCACGCCACGGTGGGCATGTCGAGTGTCTTGATGTAATGGCAGATATCGAGAGCGGTGAGCACCCCGCCGCCCGGCGTGTCGAACTCGAACACGATCAGATTGGCGCCCTGTTCCTTTGCTCGTTCGACGCGTCGCTGCATGCTCTTGAGCACGAACTCATAGATTTGGCTGTCGATGCGGATGATTGCGACCTGGGAGTCCTTGGGAAACTTGTACGGCTCGGGCACACGCGCCAGCGGCGAAAGTGTGGCGTCGGTCAAAAGTTGTTCGGCAGACGCGACCTCGGCCTCGGTTGACTTCGATTGTGCCGGCGACGCCACGGTCGCCAACAACACCACGGCGCCGGGCAGCATCCACAGATTCGGGCAAATGCGACGTATCATTCCTTCATTATAGAACCACTGCGCCCGCGTGCGCGACCGATACCCGGACCCGATCTGTCGATTCGCGGCTTATGGGACCCCGATCGCCCCAGGAGCCCATCACCCGCAGACCTCGCCGATGTCCACGCGACGGGTGGATCTGATCCAAGATGCCGGTTCATGTTGCCGAAGAATCACATGGGCAAGGCCTGCCAGGAGATACGACGATGAAGATCATGCTCGTGGATGACTCTCGGACAATGCGCAATATCCAAAAAGGCGTGCTGCGACAATTGGGCTACAAGGACTTCATCGAAGCGATCGACGGTCAGGACGCGTTACGCCAGGTTTTCTCGGCCTAACCTGACCTGATCCTGCTCGATTGGGACATGCCGATCATGGACGGCCATGGCTTTGTCAAGGTGTTTCGTCAGAATGATACGAGTACGCCGGTGATTATGGTCGCTGCGGAAGTCGAGCGGCAGCGGATCGTGGATGCGATGAAATCGGGTGTCAACAACTACGTCGTCAAACCGTTCACCGCCGATACGCTCAGTGCCACGATCAAACAGACGTCCGATGAGATCGCCGTGTGACCTGCAGGTCCTGCGTACCAATGAGCGGCATCACAAGTTGCCGATCATCGTCCCTCTCGAGCCCGACGCGGCCAACCGGATTGTCGTCGTTGCCGGTCCCAGTTGATACAATAGCACCCGCCTGCTGAACGTTTGGCGATGATCTGATTCATACGCACGGGGCGGATGATCGGCCATGACATGCAAGATCGACAATTCGTTGCACTGGACAGATCACTATGTGAAATATGGATTTGCGGTGCTCAAGAGCGCCGTCGATCGATCGTTCTGCGAGCAGGCGTTGGCCGAGATCCGCAAGATCGTGGGCGATGACCGGCCGCTGACCGAATGGGTCAATGACAATCCGGGCAAACTCAACGAGCCGGGCGGCAAGCCCGGGCGATGGCATTACCCGTTTTTCCAGGACCCGGGCCGCACGGGCTGGACTCCGCAGAGTCCGGTGCTGGAGAGGGTCTACGACCAACCTCGTCTTCGTGCCGCACTCGACGAGATGCACGGCAGCAGCGATGCGTGGGACGGTGTGCGTAACTACTACATCTTTCTTCACCCGTACGATCCGACGGCCCAAGCCGGGCTCGAACCGACAGGGCACATCGATTTCAAGACGCCGGTGCCGGTGCTGTACCGCGGATTCACGTTTCAGCTCGCGCTGGTGGACACTGATCCGTTCGGTGGCAATACGACAATCTTCCCGGGTACTCACATGCTGGTGCAGAGGGCGCTGATGGACGACCCGGATCGTCACATGAATGCGGTAGGTGGCAACCTGTCGGGCGGGGTCGAACCGTTCGAGTTTATCGCCGAGGCGGGCGATGTGCTGTTGATGCACCACCTGGTGTATCACGCGGGCAGTTCATCGCAGTCTGCCAATCGCAAGCCCCGCGTGGCGTTGCACGCTGAGTCATTTCGCAAGGCCTGGCTGACGGAGATAGATCCGTCGAAGAGCGGGCTCAGCCCGTGGCATCGCAGCTTGGCGATCAACGGGTATTACAAGGCGAGCGATGAAGCCACGCACCAACGCGAGCAACGCGATAAGTATATTGCCCGTATCGAAAGCGAGAAGGGCGTCACGATCAGCCAGAAGTGGAAGCGCTACTCGGACTGGCCGACGCCGGCAGTCGCCTGATCGGGCGGCGTGTGGTGGTTAGTCATCGTTGCGGTGCCAGATGTCAACTAGATCCTTCGAGTATTGAAAACGAATACCGTTGTCCTCGAGGATTTCCTCCGTTGAACTGGCAATCTCGGCGCGGCGGAACACCAGTGTGACCTGGTGGTTGCCAGCGAACCGAAACTCGACAAACTCGCCGCCGGCGTCACGCAGCGTCTCGACCAAGTGCGCCAGGTTTCTGGTAGGCACGCCGTTGATCTCCTTGACCACTTGGAGCACCGGGTCGTCGTAGCCCTTGGTAATCCGGTGTGGGAAGAAACGCGATGGTACGACGACGATCTGCTCGCCTTCGAAGGCCGTCTCCTGCTGATTGCGGGTCAGCAGCGGGCTGCCCCGGGCACGCAGCAGGGCATTGAGCGCCTGGTGCGGCGTGACGATTTCCTGAGTCGCTTGTGAGAAGACCAAAGGTCCGTAGATGAAGTAACGCGGGTAATCATTATGCAGGTATGGCAGCACCAGATCACGGCGGACCTTGACCGGCAGATCCACCTCGACCGTCTTGCCGTCGCGTAGCACGGTCAGGTTCACCTTACCGTCACGTGCGAGTTTGGGGACAAGATAGAGAAATGACAGCCGCAGGTCGTCGCGGATCTGCACGTTGCCCTCGCGGTCGAGCGGGTGGCTGGCGATCTTGGTGATCACGTCCCACTGCTTGAGCGGGTAGTCTTCGTGGCTGCGGTAGGGCGACTGAACCATCAGGCCGCTCACGTCGTCGGGTAGGCCGAGGCGCCGGCGCATGGCGGTGTTCTCCGTTTTCTGGACGCCATCGAACATGTGCGGCTTGCCGTCGTAGCGGCCGTCCTTGATGTCATCGAGAAACATCCGAACCTCGTCGGCGGGAATGAGATAACCGATATTATCCGCCGACGGGATACCGGAGTACACGATGCCAACGATCTTGCCGTCGACGATCGCCGGCCCGCCGCTATTGCCCGGATTCAACGCTGCATCCACCTGAATGCGCAAGCCCACCGTTTCCTGATAGTACGCGGCCATCTCGATACGCGAGATGATGCCTTCCGTGACTGACAATTCATTGCCGCCGACCGGGTAGCCGTAGGCGTTGACCGGGTCCTTGATACTGGGGAGGTTCTCGGTCAGCGACAGTGCCGGGCGTTGAGTAAAGAACTTGTCGTCCTGTAACTCGAGCACGGCAAGGTCCATCTCGGACGAGATCGCGGTGACCGTTGCGGCGATCCGGTCATCGCTCTGATAGCCCTGCACATAGATCTGGCGAGCGTACCTCACCACGTGAGCGTTGGTGAGGATTAGGTTGCCTTCAATGATGACGCCGGAGCCTTGGCTCTTGCGTGGTTGGCTCTTGGTCCACGGGCGGAACAGATCGGGGAACTTGTGGGTCGATTCGATCTTGACGACCGACGACCGCAGGTTGTCCTGCGCCGTCAACGTCGAGGGGATCGATCCGCTGATCGCCGTGGCGATCATGAGCTTAGTCAGGTTGTTCATGGTTGAATCTGCCGGCAGGACGGGATGGATCAGGATTGGGTTCCGGTACGTGTGTGTGGTGCTACAGCTTGCGGCTTGCACCTTCAGCGGTCGTCGACTGGGCATTGGGACGGCTGCTAGGCGGCGCCAGCCCGAGCATCGCCGGTTTGCGGATCGCCAGGTACAGCAAAGCGCCGAACAGCGAGGCTATCACGAATGGCGAAGCCATCATGAACATGATTGAATAGTTATAGCCACGCCCCATGGATGCCGACAGCGACTCGACGGTGATATCGCGAGGTTGGCTGGCGGCGGCATCTTCGGTGGGCACCGCAAGCTTGCATGCGGGGCAGGCCTCGGTCGGTCTGGGCAGGTGCAAGGTGATCGCCATGGCCAGGCTCGCCGCCCAGATAAGCAAGGCTGTACGCCTGCCCGGCAAGTCGTGTCGCACCGATCGATGCATTGCGATTGGTCCTGTGTGTGGGTCCGCCTACATTATTGAGCAAATTCGCTGTGGATCAACAGGTACGCTATTCGGTGTTGCGCCTCTGGTCGTCGAAGCGGATGGCAACCGGTTGGGCGGCCAGGTCGCTTCGAGGCGGCCCCTGTGCTTCCAGCCGGGTTCGCAGTTTTGCCCATTGGCCGGCAAACGGCTCGGCGAGGGCCTGGTTGAAATCGCGTGGGTACATCTTGGTCAGCGCCGTTGAACTGGCCAACGGCACGTCCAACGTGATCACGTGGCGATCGCGATAGACCTTTAACCGAACCGTACCCCCCGCACCACGCTTCTGAATATAGAGATTAAACAGGTCCGTGGTTGATACGCCTTGGCGGTGACTGGTAAATGGAGCCTCGCCCACGACGGCTAAGATCACGTCGCCGCTGCGCAGCACCTCGTGTGCCGGGAAGCCGGGCAGTGTCTTGATCACTAGGATCGCTGACTCGTTGAGCAGCGGGAGTTGCGTGGGGCTTACCACCTCGTGGGCCACGCCGATTGACCCGGGACCTCGCTTGTTGGCGAAGACCTGTTGGCGCAACCGGCGAAGCAACTGATGCCGCGCCACGGTCATGAGGCGGTGTCGTTGCTCATGTGTCTGGGCGGCGGCGTACATGGTGATGATTGCCTGTTCGGTACGTGGCTGATCTGCAAGCAGCAGCTCGGTGGCGGCCTGCCGGTCGGTGTAGTCGGTCGACCCGAGCCGGCCGAGCCATTCATCAGCTGGCGTGGCCGCCGAGTCGGCCGCCGCGGTCAATACCAC
>CAUYYV010000105.1:0-10125 GCA_963577075.1 Phycisphaerae bacterium | reverse complement strand
GATCGGCCCGTTTGCGATCGGCACGGATACGGACAACGGCGCGTTGTTGGCAGACGTGACAAATACAATCGTCAAGGCGCTGTTCAAATCGATCGTACAGGACCTGGGCAACGTGCTGCCGGACCTTGTGGATGATCTGGGCAAGCAGCTCGACGCCCTGTCAAACATCGGGGATATAGGCGTCAAAATCGCCGACCAGGTGCTCGAGAAAAAGTGGGACCTGAAGAAGCACGTCGAAGGCATCAAGGAGGCGAGCAAGCACCTCGATGACGCCGGCAAAAACCTTGGCGATATGGCGGACGGCCTCGGCGACCTGTTCAAGAACGACCGGGGGGGAAAGTAGGGAAACGATCGGATCGGCGCCGCGTGGGCTGGTGCGGGGACGTATCAGGCCAAGCGGATGAGCTTGCGCCCGATCCATTCGACCGTCAGCAGGATGAGCACGATGGCCAATGCCAACGGTGAGTTCCAGAGCGGCTCGATCTGATCGTTTGACATCGAGCGAGCTCGGCTCTGGACGGCGGCGGCCAGGCTGCCCAGATCATCGAGCGCAATGCTCCTGCCGCCGGTCTGGACGGCGAGTCGCTCGAGCCGGGCGTGATCCGGCTGCGTTTGCCGCATCTCGGTATCGAAGCGGTCAACCGTAATAGTGTGGGTGGCGTTGAACGCGTCGAGCGCCGGCTCGATTACGCGCAACACGAGCCGACCGGTGGCGCGAGGCTTCCAGTTGGCGCGGTACCTGGCGCCACCGTGGGCCAGCGAATTCGCATCCGCGTTGGCGTCAGGCAACAACTCGAACCGGTCGATCGGGGCCTGCTGATCATCACCCTCACGGTAGACCGCCACGGCGATGCGCCGCAGGCGGCGGTCGAGCAACTCATCCGCGACGTGCAGCGACACGTACACGCTGCTGCCCGCCTCGACACGCTCGTGGGGAACATCCAGCCGCACGCCCTGCGTGTCGTGCTGCAGGCGGTGGTGGCCGAGCATCCGGATCAGCCCCGTCCAGAACTGGCCGAAATACCGCGACCCCCGCCCGTAGCGCCAGCGCCAAGTCTCGTCCGTGGCGACATAGATCGACTGGCCCGCGCCAAACCGCATCCTCACAACCAGCGGCGCCGCACCTGGTTCGTCTGCGCTGGGCGTGGTGGCGGCGAGCACCTCGGCGCTCTGCTTGAGCGGGCCCAAGCCCTGCGCCCAATACAGAACGGGCAGTTGCCGCGGCCAGGTCGATGCCGTGCCGTCGCTGCGTGGGTCACGAAGCTGCAAAACCTTAAGCCTCTCGGCCTGGGGCCAGCGATACATGTTCACCGGGCCGGGCTGATCAAGCGGCTGCACGCCGCCGGCACGGCGCATGGGCAACAGGTCGGCCAGCACGGAGCCTTCGTAGCGATGCGGCGTGTGATACATGCCACCGATCCACAACAGCCCGGCTCCCTGCACCGCCACGTGATCGCGAAGCAGGGTCGCCTGATCCACGCCTAAATAATCCGGCGGTACGTCGCCGAAGATAATCACGTCATACAACGCGTATTCCTGCGGACTGATCGGTAATCGGGTGATCGGCTCGTCGCCTTCCTGGGCGAACCCGCGATCGGCGCTGAGCAGCATGATGCTGCTGATGATGCCTTTTTCGCTGAGCAACATGTTTTTTAGGTAACGGTACTGCCAGCGGGGATAGCCTTCGACATAGAGTACGCGAATCGGATCGTCAATCATCTGCACGTGAACCACGTGCTGATTGTTGCGTGGATTCGGATCGGCGAGTGCTGCCTGATCAGCCGCGTCGTACTGCACCTCAACGCGCCAGTCGACCATCTGCGCGACGTCAGACCTGCCCACCAGCACCACGTGTTCGCCCATGGCGGCACCGGGCTGTTCGTCTATCAGCACGCCGCTGTTGGCGTCGATGAGCCTGACGCGCAGCCGGGCCGGGTCGATCGCCCTGTCGGATGGCGAGTGGCCGACCCAGACGCGCACGGGCACGTCATCATTGATAAACGCCCTGGGCGGCGCCTCGACGACTCGGACGGCAACATCCATCCGGCTGATATCGCCGCCGAGCGGCACGACAAACACCTGCACGCCCATCTGTTGCAGCCGAAGCGCCAGGTGTGGCCCCGTGTTCTGTGTGCTTTGGCCATCGGTCATCAACACGATCCCGGCGATCGGATGGCCCGCGGCGCGTTGCAACACCTGCTCGATCGCCGTGCGCAGCGAGGTCGCCTTGCCAGCCGGGTCGTCCCAGGCCACGCCGCCCACCTGGGGGTTGGTCAACGGGTAGGTCGTTTCGTCGAAGCCCAGCCACTCGATGCGCCGATCACGGTTAAACGCCGGGTCGTCAAACAGCGCCGCCTGCTGCGCCAGCGCATCACGCAGCGCGCGATCCCGGCTGATCGGTTGACGATTCGTGCCCGTTGATCCGGCTGGCATTGCATCTTCCAGCATCATCGACTCGCTGCGATCAACGAGCATAAACAGCCGATCGTCCACGGTCAGCGGATCCTGCACGACGATCATCGGGCCCGCCAGCAGTGCGACGACAACGATGAGCAACACGGCGCGGATCACGGCCAGCGCGGCTCGTGGCGCCCGGCCTCCCAGCAGCCGTCGGTAGCTTAGCGTCCCCGCGAGTGTCACCCCCACCACGGCCGACGCCCACTGCCACGGCTCGAGCCCGTGCGTCCAGCTGAGCATCGCGGTGGGGTCAGACCATTGGACACGATCAAGCCCAAGCCACCAATCGATGGCGTCGCCGACGGCGAGCGTGCAAGTGCAAGCCTGCATCATCCCTTGACCCATCCGCTGACACGGCTGCGCCATGAAACCGCAGCGCCGCTGCGGGCATGGCTGAACCAGCGCGACAGTAACATCTCGAGCAACAGAAGCGCAAGCACGGCCCACAACAACGGCCAGCCCAACGCGACGCCGCTGAGCTGCCGCGCCAATGCCTCGGCCGGACTCTGATTGTCCAACCACCGCCAGTCACCCATCTCGTCGAGCCAGGCCTCGAGCGACCCGGCTGGCATCGCGGTGGTGTTGCCGGCAATCGGATCGATATTGACCGCCAACCGTTGACCCGAAACCGGCACCGTGCGATACACGCCGGGTCGCTCCAGTGGCCAGCCCGAAACCAATCCGGTATCGCTGTACCTTACCGGCACACGCGTGTTGTCAGTTTCGATCGCGGCGACACCCCGCCAAGGCGGATCGAGCAGCAACGGATCGCCACAGACAAACTGGCTGAGCCGGCGCGTCGATTGGGCGGCGCCCACGATGCTGCGTAGTGGCTCGTGCAACAACGGTATAAACAGCGGCTTCTTCGGCAGGTTGGTCCACCGCTCGTCAATGGCGGCCGCCAACAACATGACACGCCCGGTGCCGACGGCGGCGCTGGCCAAAAGCGGCCGACCGTCCTGCGCCTCGATCCATACCTGCTGCGACCCGGCGGGCACCGTCAATGGATAACGCCGGAAAAATCGCACTGGCCGGAGCATGGAAGACCAGTCCGACGCCAGCAGATCCAACTCCGCCGGCACAGGCGTGTCGGCGGCCAGTGACCAGCCTCGATCTGGCTCGTGCGCCGACACCTGTTGAGGCTCGAGCCCGACCCTCCAATCGAGATCGAAGTGATTTGCCAGCGCTTCAGTCCACACGGCGGGAGCGTCCGTTGCGGGCATGAACAGCCACACCAATCCGCCGCGGTCGGCCAGCCGGCGCAACGCCCGCCATGCGGCGCCGTCCAGCCTGTCAGGCCTCAGCACCAGCGCCCCGTCGAGCGTGTCGACAGTCTGATCGCTGACATTGGCCGGCTCGAGGTCCACCTTTTCGATCCGTGACTCGACCGCCGACGGGCCCCACTCGGGGCGAGCCGGCTGTAGCGCGAAACTGATAAGGTCGTGCGGCGTGTACACCGTCTCGTCGCCACCGGCATGGCCCTGTAACGTGTCGATGACGGCCACGCGAAGATACTGGCGGACCTTGATCAGCGCCCAGCGTTGATTATCCGCGGCAAGGGCGTCGCCGAACCGCCGCGAGCCAATGCTCGCCTCAACGGTTAAAGTCACCTCGCCCGATGCGCGATCGGCCCCGGCGGACTGCGCTTCGATGGTATCCGCGTCGAGGTGCAATTCAACGTGTACCGTCGCAAGGGCCTGGCCCACCACCCAGTTGTGTGAACGCTCCACGACCTGGCCCAGCCGGCTGCCGTCAGCGCCGTGTACAGCCACTCGCAGTTGTGTCTGTGCCACGCCGCGATCGACACCGAAGCGCCGCAGTTTCATGTCCACGGCGAGGATGGCCGACCCGTCTGACTCGGCCAGCAGCAGAGGCCGCCTCGCCTCAACTGCCAGCACCTGCACGTTGTCTGCTGACGGCGCCGGCCGCGCAACAAACAATCGACAGCGGTCGCCCAGTTTCGCCAGTTGGGCCGGCATCGGCCGATCCGGCTCGACGGCGTCGCCGGCCCAATCGGTCAACAGGACCACAACCGTGCGATCGACCGGCCGAGACCGCTTGGATACCACCGCGTTGACTGACTCGAGCGTACCGACCATATCCGCTCGGCTGAATCGCGGTCGCAACGCTTCGACCCGGCGGCGTACCTCAAGATGATCAGTGCTGGCCGTCGGCTGCACCGGCTCAGGCGGGCGGGCGGCGCGCCACACGGCGATCCGGTCGGATGGTTGTAGCGCATCGATTATCGCGATCGCGGTCTTGCGCAGCCGATCGAATCTCTGCTCGCCATTGAGGCCCGCAGCCTGCGTGGTCAGCGAGTCGTCGAGCACGATGCAGACCAGCCCCCCCGCGCTCGCCCCCAGGCGCGCACAACCGGTAAGAATCGGGCCGGCCAATGCCGCGCCCAGCACCGCCAAGATCAGACACCGTACGAGCAATAGCAGTAATTGCTCCAGGCGCAGCTGGCTGCGATGGCGGTGATACGCTTCGATCAAAAATCGCATTGCGCCCCACGGCTGAGGTCGGCGACGCAACCGGGTCAACAAATGGATCGCGACCGGCACGGCCATCGCGGCCAAGCCCCCCCACAAAAGGCCGCCACCGATTGGAAAACTCACTTGTGACAGGCTCAACTGCATGCTGCTCGGTACCGCCTGCGAGTATTGCGTTTATCCCGGCCGCCCCGACCCCTTATGCCCGGCTTTGCCGGCCTCTGCTGATCAACGCTGCCCGGCGCGCCAGAAACTTGCTCAGCGGCGGACCGAGTGACTGGGACGAATCCAGGCGCAAAAAGTCGAACTGAAACCGCCTGACGATCCGTGCGACCTTTTCAAGGTGCGCCTCGAATGTTTGCAGGTACAGTCGCCGCAATGCCGCTGGGTCCAGCCGCAGCCGCCCCTCGTCCTCGAGCCCTTGGAACTCGACAGGTGAACGAAACGGAAACGTCAACTCCGCGGGATCGAGTGTCTGAAACACGATGGTATCGTGTCGGCGGTGGTACAGCCGCGCCAACCCCCGCTCCAGTGCCGCGGCGTCGTCAAACAGATCGCTGACCACGGCGATCAAACTGCGGTGGGTGAGCTTGGCCGTCACCTGATCGAATAGTCGGGCCAGGTCAGTCGCTCTCACTTCGGGGTCGTGCTCGTCGTCGGACACCGGCTCGGCCACGGTGGCGAGCAACCCGACGATCGCGCGCCAATGGTCGTGTGCATTGGACAGGCCCGTCTCCGCCAGCAACTCGTGGGCAAACAGGCCGACGCTGACACGATCCTGCTGCTTGAGTGCCAGATATGCCAGCGCTGCGGCCAGCGTGGCGGCAAAGTCGTACTTGCTCCAACCATCCACCTGGCCCGAGCCGTAGCCCATCGAGCCGGAGACATCAACCAGCACGATCAGCCGCAGATTCGTCTCCTCCTGATACTGCTTGAGGTACAGCTTGTCCGTCCGGCCGAACACTTTCCAGTCGATGTGGCGGATGTCGTCGCCGGGGCTGTACTGGCGGTGCTCGGCAAACTCGGTTGAAAGGCCGCGATAAGGCGATCGGTGCATTCCTATCATCAAACCCTCGACTGCCAGCCGTGCCCGCAACTCGAGCGACCCGATCCCGGCAAGGGTCTGCGGGTCAAGGTAGTTGGTATCGGCGGTGGTTGTTTGAGCCATGGAATGGGCCGCCGGCGCCAGGTCAGCGCATGACCGCATCCATCTGGGTGGCGGTGCGGATGTCGGAGGCGTCGGGGGCGATGGTGCCAAGTAGTTGGTCGATCAGGTCGTCGGTGTTAATACCGTCGGCTTCAGCGTTGAAGTTGGCAATCAGGCGGTGGCGCAGCACCGGGTGCGCCACCGCGTGGATGTCGTCGGGGGTGACATGGGTGCGGCCTTCGAGCAGGGCCTGCGCCTTGCCGCCGAGGACCAGGTACTGGCTGGCGCGCGGCCCGGCACCCCAGGCCAGGTATTGACGCACGAAGTCGGGCCGAGCGTCGTCGGTGCCGCGCTGCGGCTTGCGGGTAGCGCGTACCAATCGCAATGCGTAACGGATCACGTGGTCGGCCACGGGCACGTCGCGGACAAGTTGCTGGATCTGCTGCACCCGCAGGCCGTCAAGCACGTGGGCGACTTCGATCTGATGGCGAGCGGTGGTGCGCTTGACGATTTCCAGCTCCTCCTGCTCATCGGGGTAATCCACGTGGATCATGAACATGAACCGGTCGAGTTGGGCTTCGGGCAGCGGGTAGGTGCCCTCCTGCTCTATCGGGTTCTGGGTCGCGAGCACAAAGAACGGTTCTGCCAACGCGTGCTGGGTACCACTGGCAGTCACGTGGTGCTCCTGCATCGCCTCAAGCAGTGCAGCCTGCGTCTTGGGCGGGGTGCGGTTGATCTCATCAGCGAGGATCACGTTGGCAAACACCGGGCCATGCACGAACCGAAACTGCCGCTTGCCCGTGGCGTGGTCCTCCTCGATCACTTCGGTGCCGGTGATATCCGCGGGCATCAGGTCGGGCGTGAATTGGATTCTGTTGAACTCGAGGCTCATCGCCCGCGCCAGCGTCGAGATTAGCAGCGTCTTGGCAAGACCCGGCACGCCGACCAGCAACGCGTGCCCCTGGCAGAACAGGCTCATCAGAAGCTCGCGGACCACCTTGTGTTGGCCGACAATCACCTTGTCGATCTGGGCGCGAAGTTGCTCGAATGCCTCGCGTACCTCGCAGGCCAATTCAGTGGCGGCGGGTTGGGCCTCGTTCATGGTTTGATTCTGCCTATCGATGTCTGACAAGTATAGCCGCCCCGCCATACAATCGCGGCCATGCCTGAGCTGCCCGAGGTCGAATCGGTTCGCCGCACGCTTGAGCCCCTGTTGACTGGCCGTATCGTGCAGCATGTGCGCGTCTGCCGCCGGGATGTCGTCCATGGCCCCGCCCGCGGGCGCGACCTGCTCCGCGGCGCCCGGATCAGCAGCATCGAACGCCACGGCAAACAGCTTGCCCTGCACGCCGATGGCGGCGTGGGGCCCTGCATCTGCGTACACCTGGGCATGACCGGTTCGCTGCGATACATGCCCGGTGATCAGGCCCGGCAGCGCCACAATCGTGCTCACCAGCACGTACGGTGGAGCTTAGATGACGGAGGCGTGCTTGTATTCCGCGATCCACGCCGGTTCGGCGGTATCTGGACGCTTCCCAACGCTGAAGCTTTGTGGCATCAGCGTTGGCGGCGGCTCGGTCCAGACGCCATGCGCATCACGCCCGCACGGCTTCACGGCGTTTTCCAAGGCACCACCCGCAATCTCAAGCCACTCTTGCTCGATCAGCATGCAATAGCCGGATTGGGGAATATTTATGTCGACGAACTGCTCTTTGGCTGCCAGCTTAATCCGCTGGCTCCCTGCCAAAGCGTTGACATGCAGACCACCCGCTTGCTGGTTCGCCAAATGCGTCGGCTGTTGCGTCGCGCGATCCGCGGTGGCGGGTCAAGCGTGCGGGACTACACGGACGGCAACGGCAAGGCGGGACGATTTCAGAGGCAGCATCGCGTCTACGGTCGAGCGGGTCAGCCCTGCTTGGCGTGTTGCCAAGCATTGTGTTCGGTCGTCGTGGCCGGCAGAACCACCGTGTTCTGCCCATGCTGCCAGGCCGCACCCGGCACCCGGAGGGTATTGGCATGATCGGATAGAGCGCTATTGGTTGTGCGATCATATATACCTATTGATTAGATATACAAGATAAATAATCGACTTAGTAGGAGTGGCTGACGATATCTGGATAATCCTCTACACATATCCTTAAGGCAGTATGGGAAAATACTTTAGGCGCATGCAGGAATGTGGAAAACCTTTCGGTTAACTGGTGTTGGCCTTGTCTGTTTTGTCGGCATGTCGACTGCGGTAATCAAGATGCGATTGGCCGCGGCATGTTTCTCGCGGTCAAGGCGGTGCGCTCCGAGGCCTGGCGCCGGCATCGGTCATCTTTTCCACTGGTTTTCAAGGTCGTTGTTGACAGGGCCGGCGATGCCTTGCAAGCCGCTACGGTTGGTCAGGTCGATCGCTCAGGCCGCTGACCTTGGCTTCGATCTGCGCGACCTGGGTGGCGAATGATTCGTCGGCCTGAATATATTGATCGACGATCTTGATCGCATGCATGACGGTGGTATGGTCTCGCCCGCCGAAGTAGCCGCCTATTTCCTCAAGGCTGAACCGCGTGTGCCGCCGCGCCAGCCACATGCAGACCTGGCGGGGCCTGGTAATCGATTTGTGTCGTCGCTTCGACTGGAGGTCGCTGAGTCGAACGCTGTAAAACCCGGTAACGGCGTTGATCAATTGCTGCAGCGTCACCTCTGCACCGCTGCCGGCGACGGCCGGTTCACCCAATGCCTCCTGCGCTAGCTTCAGGTCCATCGGTCGGCCTTGCAGGGCGATGTGTCCCTGCAGGGTGGTGATCGCGCCCTCAAGCTCGCGGGCATTCGAGTCGATGCGCGTGGCCACGTAGGACACGACGTCGTCGGGCATCTCCACGCCGCGCAATGCCAACTTGGCGCGCACAATGGCGACACGGGTTTCGTATTTCGGATTGGAGACCGGTGCCACCAATCCCCATTGAAATCGGCTTACCAATCGTTCTTCCAGTGAAGGGATTTCGCTCGGCGGCGAGTCGCTGGACAGCACGATCTGGCGATTCAACTGATAAAGCTCGTTGAATGTGTGAAAGAACTCCTCCTGCGTTCGCTCGCGGTTGGCCAGGAAATGAATATCGTCGATGACCAGCAAATCAACATGACGGTAGCTGTGGCGAAACTGGCTCATCCGGCCTTGTTGCACGCAGTCGAGGAACTGATTGACGAACGCATCGCAGGAGAGGTAGCAGATTTGCATGTCTTCGCGCGCGTCGATGATCGTCTGGCAGATGGCTTGGAGCAGGTGCGTCTTGCCCAGTCCGACGCCGCCATGGATGAACAGCGGGTTGTACGCAGTGCCCGGCTGGTTGGCAACCGCCACGGCGGCGGAGTACGCCAGCGCGTTCTCCGGTCCCTGCACGAAATTGTCGAAGCTGTAGTCTGGGCTGATAACGGTTTGCTCGAACGGCGGTGACTCGCGATCGCCATGGCGGCTGGGGAGAGGTACGATCCGGGGCGGCGCAGCCGGTCGTGGCAGTGGCGGCGCCGTGGTCTTTTTGGCCACTTCGCCGTCGATGAAGCGTACGCCCACCAACGCGCCCGTGGCCGCCTGGGCCGCCTCGGTGAACGATTGGAGGCAACGCTTCTGAAGATAATTTTTCTGGATGCTGTTGCTCGTGTGGATCGTCAGCAAACCGGCGCTCAGGTCAATCGGTTTCAGTTCGTTGAACCACTGCCTGCACATCGGCGGGTGTTGGCGGCGCAGATAACCCATCATGTCACGCCAGAGGGCGCTATCGATATGGCCCATGATCGTCAGCTGGACGTTAGAGATCGAGAATCAATCGTGCCCGTGACCGCGATAGCCGCCGGCCGGAGCCCACCACCTAGTGTTCGATGGACAGAAGCTAAACAGTTGCGTTGCTCGTGTCAATCATTTTTTTCGAGTAATGGGGGCGGGCGTGCCGGTTGATTTCCGGGAGGATCGCAGCTTGGGCCGGCGGCGACACGAGGACCGGGCGTGTTTTGTAAATCATTGTGACACAGTGGTTCATAATTGATGAT
>CAUYYV010000104.1:0-10138 GCA_963577075.1 Phycisphaerae bacterium | reverse complement strand
GCGAGGTGGGCAGCTACTTCAAGAACCTGCTGTTTATCCGCATCCCGCTGATCGATCCAGATCAGTTTCTCGACCGCTGGGTCGGCCTGTTCGGGCTGGCGTTTACGTGGTTGGGCTTCGGGGTATGGCTGGCTCTGCTGGCGGTGGCATTTAATTTCCTCAGCGACAAGTGGGCCGAGCTGTTCGCCGCCGGCGGTGCGCAGCAGATTCTCAGCGGCGACAACTTGATATTCCTCTATCTTTCATTTGGCCTGATCAAGGCCGTGCACGAGTTCGGCCACGGCTTTGCGTGTAAGAAATACGGACGCGATGCCCAAAGTGGCGGTGAAGTCCACACCATGGGCATCATGTTCCTCGTGTTGATGCCCGTGCCGTACGTCGACGCTTCGAGCAGCTGGGCCCTGCGCAACAAGTGGCAGCGGATCATCATCGCGATGGGTGGCATGTACGTCGAGCTGGCCATCGCCGCCGTCGCCGCGATCGTCTGGGCGCAGACACAGCCGGGCACGCTTGTTAACGCCATCTGCTTCAACATCATGTTCGTTGCCAGCGTGTCGACCGTGCTGTTTAATGGCAACCCGCTGCTGCGCTACGACGCTTACTACATCCTCTCCGACCTGCTTGAGATCCCGAACCTGTCGCAGCGCAGCAAGGATTACATCTATTACCTAGTCAAGCGGTACGCCTACAAGGTGCGCAAGCCGCGCAACCCGGCCCACACGACGGGCGAGCGGTTCTGGTTGATCGGATACGGCATCACGTCATCGATCTATCGTGTGTTTATCTGCGCCGCGATTCTTATGTTCATCGCCGACAAGTTGTTGGTGCTCGGCGCGTTGCTGGCCATTGGCGCCGTGGTCACTTGGGTCATCATGCCGATCGGCAAATGGATCAATTATCTGGTCACCAGCCCGGAACTGGTCCGCACCCGCCAGCGCGCCGTGGCGGTGACGGTCAGCGCTTTGGTGGCGGTGTTCGTTACGATCGGCGGGATTAATTTCGAGGAGCACGCCCGCGCCGAGGCGATCGTCCAGCCCAAGCGCGAACAATTCGTCTACATGCCCGACGACGGCTTTATCAATCACGTTCTGCCCACCAATATCGAGGTCGATCCCGACGGAGATCCCGTGGTGATCGTGCGCAATATCGTGTTGGAAACGCGGTTGAAGACACGGCAGGCTGAGCTTAATGAGCTTCTCGTCAGAGATGGCAAGGCTCTGGCCGATCAAAACCCCGCGCTGCGCGTGGCGATCGCGTCGCAGATCGGAGCAGCCAAGGATGACGTCGGGGATCTGCGCAATCGGGTCGCTCGGCTTGCCATCCGTGCGCCGATCAAGGGCGTTTGGTACGCGCCTCAACTTGACAAGAGGATCGGCGCGTTTGTCAGGAAAGGTGAGCCGCTGGGACAGGTTCTCGACATCAGTGAATTGCATCTCCAGGCGGTGGCGTCCAACGAAGTCGGCGGTCGGATCAAGATCACCACGGCGGAGGATCTGGCCGTCGAGATTCGCGCCAAGGGTGCACCGGATATATCGTTTTTCGGCAGGGTGACCCACGTTGCCCCGGCCGCCACGTCGAACCTGCCTGATCCATCAATGGCCATTCACAGTGGCGGCGCAATCGCCACGAAACAGGACGATCGATCAGGTACGCAGACCACCGAGCACATCTTCAAGGTACGCATCGAGTACTTTGATGAAAAACTTGATGACGACAGGGTCACACTGCCGGACGTGCGGGTCAAGCAGCGCATGGTGGTCAGGTTCAACTTGGGCGAGAGCCCGTTGATGTTTCAGTGGTGGCGTCAATTGCGGCAACTGGTTCAGCGGCGGTTTACGGGCATGCTATAGGGAGAAGAGGCCTTGACGGCTGGCGGTGTAAGATCGGACGATACTCTTGTCAGCGGGTCTCCTGCGGTGCCCAGCGGCATGTGGCGGAACCTGTCATATCGGCCCCGCGCCTCGAAGATGCCCCAGGGACTCGATGCCGCGTGGAACACGATGGTCAGCAAGACTGTGCCCTGGGTACCACGCACCAAGCGGTACCTGCAGCACGCCCAGGCCGTGGTGGACATCGAGCAGCAGTTCAACCATCTCAGCGACGCGCGTCTGCGTGAGGCCGCCGATGAGTTGCGCATCTTGTTTCGTCTTGGCAAGGAGATGCCGGACGACGTGACGCGGGCCTTTGCCGTTGTGTGCGAGGCGGCGTGGCGGCAGATGGATATGAGGCCCTATCTGGTGCAGATTGCAGCCGGCATGGCGATCCTAGACGGGTGCGTTGTGGAAATGGCGACCGGTGAGGGCAAGACCCTTTCGGCAACCATGCCGGCCGCCATCGCCGGTTGGCGTGGGCGTGGCTGTCACGTGATCACCGTCAACGACTACCTCGCTCAGCGCGATGCCGAATGGATGACTCCCGTCTATAAGTCGCTTGGCCTGACCGTCGCACACGTGATCAACGAAATGCCACCACCGCTGCGACGCGATAGTTACCTGGCCGATATCACCTACGGCACGAACAAAGAAATAGCCGCCGACGTGCTGCGAGATCGCCTCGCGATGGGTCGAATCATCGGGTTGCCCAAGGTGCTGTTGGGCAAGATGGTTGATGGCGTGACCGGCGGGTTGGACCGGCTGGTGATGCGTGGGATCGAGTTCGCCATCGTCGATGAGGCCGACTCCATACTCGTCGACGAGGCAGTGACGCCATTGATTATCTCGGGGTCAAGCCCTAACGAGCAGCAGGTCGAGTCGTACATCCAGGCGACCGATCTGGCCCGCCAACTTGAATCGGGCCGAGATTACACCGTCGATCACCGGTTTCGTGAAGTGCGGTTCACACGCGCGGGGCGCAACCGGTTGCACGATCTGAGCGCCGATTTGGGCGGACTCTGGGCCGGCACCCGTCGCAGTGAGGAAATTGTCACTCAGGCGGTCACCGCTCGCGACCTTTATCAACTCGACAAGCAATACGTGATCCAGGACGACAAAGTCGTCATTGTCGACGAGTTTACCGGCCGGCTCATGCCCGATCGCAACTGGCGTGATGGGCTGCATCAAGCGGTCGAAGCCAAGGAAGG
Source organism: Phycisphaerae bacterium (assembly GCA_963577075.1). Taxonomy (GTDB): domain Bacteria; phylum Planctomycetota; class Phycisphaerae; order Phycisphaerales; family Phycisphaeraceae; genus CAUYYV01. The sequence continues at coordinate 7,059 of CAUYYV010000104.1, read as the reverse complement.
CGTCGAAGTCACCCCGCCAAAAGATACACTGGCCCGCATCAGCTTTCAGCGGTTTTTTCGCATGTATCGCCGGCTATCGGGCATGACCGGTACGGCCGCCGAGGCCCAGCACGAGTTGTGGCAGGTCTATCATCTGCCTGTTGTTCGCGTGCCCACCAACCGCCCGTGCATTCGCACGTACGAGACCGATCACATTTATGCCGACGTCGAATCCAAATGGCAGGCGATCGTTCAACACATCCGGCAGGTGCACGAAACGGGCCGGCCTATCCTCGTCGGCACTCGCTCCGTCGGCGCCAGCGAAATGCTCAGCAGCATGTTGCAGCAAGTAGGACTCGAACACAAAGTTCTCAACGCGGTGCGCCATCGCGAGGAGGCGAACATCGTCGCGGGCGCCGGCCAGGGCGGGTGCATCACGGTGGCGACGAACATGGCCGGGCGGGGTACGGACATCAAGCTTGGCCGCAGCGTCGCCGGCAAAGGCGGGCTGCACGTGATCGCCACCGAGCGGCATGAGGATGGTCGCATTGACCGTCAGCTCTTTGGCCGTGCCGCGCGGCAGGGTGACCCGGGAAGCGCCGTCGCGTTCAACGCCATCAATGACGAACTGATCCTTCGCCACGCCCCCAAGTGGGCCAAGCGGGTTATCAATCGGCTCGCTGGCAGCGGCAAGAAACTCGCGGGTTCCATGCCCCGGCGCCTAACCCACCAGGCCCAATTGCGCGCCGCACGCATGGCGTTTCGCCAACGCAAGGCCGTTCTCAAAACCGACGATTGGCTAGACGAATACCTCGGCTTCGCCGGGGCCGAAAGCTGACTGGCCGTACATCGTGATGGCTGCTCCCAGTGTGGGTGGTTGTGCGATGAGTACTGTTAATACCATCGACGATCTACACACCAGGGTCATCTGGGTGATCGTCACGAAGCGCGAGGTCTGGGCTAACGGGTTGGTTGGCCTGGGCCCGCCGACCAGCCATTGTGCCGCACTTGTCGTCACGGCCGGTTGATGGTTCAATTTGGGTGATGGCTAAGTTCCACTCAAGATCAGGATCGACGAATCCGTATGAGAACCCGTCGATTGCGCGGTGGCTGGACAGCAGTGAGGGGGTGCCGGAATGGCCGGCGCCGGCCGAGTCTGACGCCGAGCGTGCGGGGCGGGGCAGGGTACGGGTGTTTCTCAATCAGCAGTTCGACTGGTTGGGCGTGGTGCTGCCGGGGTTCGTGCTGGCGGTGGTGCTGGCGGGTGCCGGCGGGTGGTTGGCGGACTGGATCAGCAGGCAGGTGTTGCATCATGGTAAGTCCCCAATTAGCCCGATCCTGCTGGCGATTGTTCTGGGGTTGGTGGTTCGCAACCTAATTGGGCTGCCGGCGGTTTACGAGAATGGGGTCCGGTTGTGCGTCCGGCACGTGCTGCGTTTCGGGATCGCAATTCTCGGGCTGCGGCTGAGCGTCGTGCAACTGGGCGGTATCGGGGTGCTGGCGGTGCCGGTGGTGATTGTCTGCATTGCGACGGCGTTGCTGGCGGTGATGTGGATCAACCGGGTGATGGGCTTGCCGCGGCGGTTGGGCGGGCTGATCGCAGTGGGCACGGGCATCTGCGGCATCAGCGCGATCGTGGCCACCGCGCCGGTGATCGAAGCCGACGAAGATGAAACAAGCTATGCGGTCGCGTGCATCACGATCTTCGGGCTTATCGCCATGCTCACGTACCCGTTTCTGGCGCCGTGGTTGTTTGGGGCCGACAACACGCAGCAGGTCGGCATGTTCTTGGGCACGGCGATCCACGACACGTCACAGGTCTCGGGGGCGGGTTTGATGTATGACCAGCAGCACGGCGGCGTGGCGGCCGGGGGGGTTACGGCACTCGACGCGGCACTGGTGACCAAGCTGTTTCGCAACCTGTGCATGGCGGCGGTGATCCCGCTGATGGCGATTATATATCACCGCAGCCAGCACAATGCGGGGCGGCGGGGCCGGCTGAAATGGACTGAAGTCATGCCGATCTTCGTCATCGGGTTCGTGGCCATGGCGGTGGTCAGCTCAATCGCCGACGTGACGGGCAACAGGCCGTTCGGCTTGGTGTCGCGGCAGGCATGGGACGGGTTGCGCGATGGGCTGATAGATATGGCCAAGTGGTGCCTGGCGGTCTCGATGGCAGGCGTCGGGCTGGGCACGAGTTTTGTGAAGATCAAGGGCTTGGGGTGGAAGCCATTTTGTGTGGGGCTGGCGGCGGCGGTGCTGGTCGGCGTGATGAGTTTCGCGTTAATCAAAGCCCTGTCATCATGGATGATGGTGTGAAGGGCGGAAGCCTCCACGGCACCCGGTGGTGTGGGTTTGCCTTGTGGATTTCCGGGAAATCAGAGTCGGGTGTAGTCGATCGGGCTGTGACAGTCGAGGGTTTGAGTGACCGGGGGCAGGGGATATTTGAGGCCGGTGGCGGTGTTGAACAACACGACGACGTCGTCTTTTGTCACGCGGCCTGTGGCCAGTTCCTTTTTGTAGGCGGCGTAGGTCGCAGCGCCCTCGGGACACATGAGGATGCCTTCTTCGCGGGCGACCTCATCGCCTGCGGCCCGGATCGAGTCGTCGTCCACGGCGGTGGCGAAACCGTCGGTGTCGTAAATCGCTCGCATGATCAGCCGATCACCGATGGCGACGGGGACGCGCAGACCGGCCGCGATCGTGTGCGGATCGGGCCAGGGTTCGACGTATTGCTCATCGCCCCGCTCGAACGCCCTGACCGCGGGTGCACAGCCGCTTGACTGCACGCAAACCATGCGCGGGCGCTTCGAATCGATCCAGCCGATCTGCTCGAGTTCGTTGAATGCCTTCCACATGCCGATCAGCCCGGTGCCGCCGCCGGTCGGGTACATGATCACGTCGGGTAGCTGCCATGCGAACTGCTCGGCGATCTCGAGGCCCAACGTTTTTTTGCCCTCGATGCGGTACGGCTCCTTAAGCGTGGACAGGTCGAACCATCCCATCGCGTCTTTGCCCTCTCCGACGATTCGGCCGCAGTCATTGATCAACCCGTTGACCAGCCAGACTCGGGCACCCTGTGCGGCGGTTTCGCGGACATTGATGTCGGGCGTATCGTCAGGGCAGAAGACATAGCAGTCGATGCCCGCACGCGCCGTGTAGGCTGCCGCGGCGGCGCCGGCGTTGCCGGCGGTGGGGATGGCGACCTTCTTGACGCCCAGCGCCTTGGCCATCGAGATCGCCACCGCCAGGCCACGCGCCTTGAACGCGCCGGTGGGCATTCGGCTTTCATCCTTGAACATGAACTGGTTGACGCCGAGTTTCGCCGCGAGGCGTGGGCAGGTGAGCAGGGGGGTCATCGGTTCGCCGAGGCTGACGATGTCGTTGCCACGGCGTACGGGCAGAAACTCGCGGTAACGCCACATGTCCGCCGGACGCGTGGTCAAGTCGTCTTTTGTGATCGAATTGGCCAAGGCGTCGAGGTCATAGCGCACCAGCAGCGGTTTGGCCTCGCGTGACAGGCCGTGCAACTGATCGGCTTCGTAGTGCTCTCCGGTCAGGCTGCACTCGAGGTGGCTGACGAAAGTCGGATACTCGCGGGTCATCGTCATGGCTGCGAATATACCATCAGGAGGCACGAATACCACTGGGCGTCGCAAGAAAGACGCTTTTGCGTGTTGGTTTTTGATCGTGCATCGCAGCGCTACTAGAATCATGGGGCCAAAGTTTTTCTAACGGGAATGTTCAAATGAGGCATAACAGGTACAAGTTTTCGCTGTGGCTGTTGCTGGCCGCCGGATGGGTGGCGGTGGTGTCCGTCGCGCTGGCGCGCTCGGGCAGCGTGTTCGATCAACTGGATCTGTTGATCGACATCCGTCACGAGATCGTCAATGGCTACGTCGAAGAGGCCGACCAGCAGAAGATGATCGAGGCCGCGGTGTACGGCATGATCGAATCGCTCGACGATCCACACACGACGTACGTGTCGACCGATGATCTTTCGATGTTCGAGGAACAGGTAACGGGTCGATTTACCGGCATCGGTGCGGAGGTGACGATCGATGACAAGCTGCAGCGGCTGCGCATTGTCACGCCGCTGGAGGATTCACCTGCTTGGCACGCCGGGGTCTTGCCCGGCGATATCATCCTCGAGATCGACGGCAAGAGCATGGCGGACATCACGCACGTCCGCCACCTGCGCAAAGCCGTCAAAATGCTCAAGGGTCTCAAAGATACGCAGGTGGTTGTCAAGGTGCGCCACGAATCAGGTCAGGAGCAGGACATCACTATTACTCGTGCGGTGATCAACGTCAAGAGCGTGCGTGGATTTCGCCGCGGCGAAGATAACCGATGGCTTTACATGCTCGATCCGCAACGCCGCATCGCCTATGCGCGGATCAGCCAATTCACCGATCGCACGACCGACGAGCTGAGTGAGGTGCTAAAAGATCTGGAAGAGCAGCAGATTCGCGGTCTGATCCTGGACCTGCGCTTCAATCCGGGTGGGTTGCTCAGCGCTGCCGTAGCGGTCAGCGATATGTTTCTGGACGGCGAAAAAGCGATCGTGTCGGTGCGTGGTCGCAAGTTCAAGGAAGAGCAATACAAGTCGAAGTCGCAAGGCACATTCGCCGCCGTGCCCATTGTCGTGCTCGCCAACGAGCGTAGTGCGTCGGCCGCCGAGATTGTCACCGGCGCCCTGACCGACCACGGTCGCGCCAAGTTTGTCGGCATGCGCACGTACGGCAAGGGCAGCGTCCAGTCGAGCCGGCTCCTTGAAGGCGGGAGCATGATCAAGCTGACCCGCGCTTACTATTACCTGCCCAGCGGCCGGTTGATCCACCGCCGCGACGATTCGGACCTCTGGGGGGTCGATCCGGAGGACGGGTTCTTTGTGCCCATGACCTTTGAGCAGACCCGGAAGATGGTCGATACCCGCGTCAAGAACGCACAGAATCGCAATTTACAGGAAGTCGATGTCACGCCGCAGTGGATCGAGCAGTCGCTGGCGGATCTGCAACTGGCCGCTGGGTTGCGCGCCATGATTGGCAAACTTGACGATGATCAGTGGCCCGTGGTCGGCCAATCAGGCGCCAAACTGGTGCAGCGGGAAGTCCGCCGCACCGAGTTGCTGCGTCGACGCGACCTGATCAGTGACACGCTGGCCGAGGTCGAGCGAGAACTGGTCGAATTGGACACCCCGGACACTTCGGTTGAGTCGGCCGATGATGTCGCGACGTCCGAACCGGACAAGCCGGCCTCGATTTCCGATGCGCCGGCCGACACGGACGAGCAACCGGTGGACACGGCGCCATGACGCTGATTCTCGGCATCGAATCGAGTTGCGATGAGACGGCCGCCGCGGTCGTCGCTGACGGACGATTTGTGCGGTCCAGCATCGTGGCGTCGCAGCATGAATTGCACCGAAAGTACGGCGGGGTCGTGCCCGAGATTGCCAGCCGCGCCCATCTTGAGCGCATCGGACCGGTTGTCGACGAGGCATTGAAAACGGCGGGTGTCGAACTCGACGCAATCAGTGCAGTCGCGATCGGGCATCGGCCGGGGTTGATCGGATCATTGCTCGTGGGGTTGGCCGCCGCCAAAGCGTTGGCCTGGTCGACCGGTAAGCCATTGATCGGCGTTGATCACGTCCACGCGCACCTGCACGCGGCGGCTTTGGTGGACGGCGGTTGTGATGATGATCGCCGATCGGCTGACATCGCCATGCCGGCGCTCGGGCTGGTCGTCTCCGGTGGGCACACGAGCCTGTACGAACTACGCAGCATCACCGACATCCGTTTGCTCGGACACACGATCGACGACGCAGTCGGCGAGGCGTACGACAAGGCGGCCGTCATCCTTGCCGCCGGTTATCCCGGTGGGCCGGCAATCGACAAACTCGCCCAGCGGGGTGACCCGACCGCCCACGACCTGCCCCGCGCTGCGCTGCGACGCGAAAGTCTCGACTTCTCGTTCAGCGGTCTCAAGACGGCGTTGCTCTACGCGGTTCAGGGCCGACCACAACGTTCGAAAGCAAAACCGCGGGCCTCTGAAACGGTGTTCGAGCGAAGCGGCGAAGATCTGACCGAATCGCAGCGTGCCGATTTCGCCGCGTCCTTTCAGGCCGCCGCTGTCGATGCATTGATCCTCAAAATCGAACGTGCCCTTGGCGCACTGGCCGCAGAAGACCGCTCGGTACAGTCGCTGATCATCGGTGGGGGCGTAAGCGCCAATTCACTGTTGCGCTGCCGTGCCGCTGAACTGGGCGAAACGCACAGCGTGTCGGTGCACCTGGCTGCACTGCCGTACTGCGTTGACAACGCCGCCATGATCGCCGGACTCGGCTGTGAGCTGCTGCAACTCGGACGCTGCGCCGACCTCGACCTGTCCGCCGTTACCTCGGCATCGATCTGATCGAACCGCCGCGATCGCACGAAGAAAAACATAAACGTAATCCACGAAACCACTATTGGTGGTGTGTTATACTGATTGTGTTTCGGTTCAGTGCCAACGCCGACAGTTGCAGGGTTTATCAATGAAGATCGTTCAACGCAGCCACCAGCACCGTTTTTATGATTGCACCTTGCCGCCGGCGATGCGGGTCGAGCCGGGCGAGCAGGTGACGTTTGAGACGACCGATGCGTTGTATGGTCAGGTCGATCCGATCGCGCCGGGGCGGTGCCGGACAGCGGTTCGTCGAGCGATAAATTCGTCAAGGGCCTGGGGCCGGACAACGCGGGGTTGCATTTTTCCGTACTCGAAGTCAGGGGATCCGGGAGGCGATCCGCTGACGGGCCCGGTTTACGTCGAGGGCGCCGAGCCGGGCGATACGCTTGTGGCCGAGGTCATCAAGATCGAGCAGGACGGCCCCGGTTCCAGTTGGTCGGGCCAAATCGCGGCGTGGTCAATGAAGAGTTCCCCGATTGGTCATTCGAGCACGTTCGCAACGACGGCGATCATTTTTCGCTGGCCAGTGGGATCGCCTTGCCTTACGATCCGGTGATCGGTTCATTCGGCAACGCACCGACCGGCGCGCCGACCTACCTGATGAACCCGGTGTGCGGCACGTCGGACATCCCCGCG
>CAUYYV010000103.1:0-10172 GCA_963577075.1 Phycisphaerae bacterium | reverse complement strand
CCGCCTCCTCGGCGCGATCATCGCGGATCAATACGCGGGCGAGCAGGCAGCCGGCGCGTGGGTGCTCCGGGTGGCTTGTCAATATATTGTTGGCCAGTTGCTCGGCCTGCCCGAGATGCTCGTCGTGCACCAGCAGCGCCAACTTGGCCAGACGAAGCCCCAAATACCCTTGCCTGTCGAGCCGTGGATGTCCCACCAGGCGACGCGCCAGATCAATGTCCACCGCCGTCGTCTCCAGGGCGTAACGCGGCTCGAGTTGAAGAAGCGTGTCGGCGACGCGACCGGCGGCGGCCCCCGAGAGGCGTTGCATGGCCGTCAACTGCTCGGCCGCGGAGCGCGCTTCAGCGATTGCGCCGTCATGCAGGTGCATGTCAAATAGCATGACCAGCGGTTCGGCTGTATCAGAATCCAGCTCGATCGCCTTGTGGCAGGCGGGGACAAGCCGAGCGTTAATCGCCCTGATCTGGTCGCGCAGGCGGGCGACCTCGAGTTCGATGTCTTCGATCACCGTCACATGGTCGATGGCCTGGGCCTTGGCCAGCCTCGCCGTCAGGGCGCGTAACTGCACGCGCAGCAGGTCGGCGCGGATATCGAACCGCCGCGCCTCGAACAGGGCGACCAAAGGCTCGTGGCCGGGCACGGTCGCCAACTCTTTGATCAGCGGGTCGGCGTGGTTGAGCAACTGCTCGACGTACTCCCGTATCAGCTTGATCCGGGTGGGCGTGGTACGCGCGATGATATCCGTGGCCTCTTCGAGGTAGCTGCGCGTGCGCAGTATCCGGGCCGTGACGTACCGGTCGCGGCCGGGTTGGTCGAGCCTGGCCAGGGCATCTCGGGCCGGCTCGTGCTGTCCGGTGTGGATCAACGCTTCGACGAGCATGATTCGCACGGCGTCGCGTCCGGCGTCAAGATCGAGGATCAGCCTCGCGGCCTCTATCCGGCGCAGCGGGTCGTCGTTGTCCAGAAGTCGCACCGCCGATTCAATCCGCTGGGTACGGGCCTGTTGACTCAAGTGACGCAGCGGCATCGCGGCGGCCACAACCAGCAGCACCGCCACGATCACCGCAATCATCACCATGCGCCGTTTCATGATCTGGACGTTGCACCTCGAGTCTAAGGCAGGTTCCGGTCGATGTTGGTCATCATTTTTTGCGCGGCGATCTCGGCGAGATGACGCGCCTTGCCCGTCTGGTCGCCGACCACCGGCACGTCGAAACGAATCAGGGCGCCGGCGCTGTTGGCATCAAAAAGACCGTTGAGGAAAATACACAACTGTTGATAAAAGAAACTGGTGGTATACGTGCTGCCGGCTTTATACACGTAGAGGTGCAGGTATTTTCTCGACCCATCCTGACTGACCATCTCGCGCATCGGGATGCCCTTGGCCGAGCCTACGCCCGCCACCTTGATGTTGCGAAGTTGCTTGGAGACCAACTGCGAACCACCGCCTTCAATGCACACCTCCGGCTCGTGCGTACCCTTGCGGTTGTTCTGGCTGAAGACAATCATCAGGGAGAATTGCTCGCGGCCGGCGTCGGCCTTGTATGCGATATTGATGATGTCATCGGTCTGGAGAACGGTCTTGACCAGTTCGGAAATCTCTTGCTCGGTGCCGGTAAACGTCGTGGCCCCGATGCTTATTTTTCGTGGCACGGCCCCGGCGGTCATGCGGCTGAACTGCGTGGCCTGGATCGGGTTGCTCCAGAAGACGGACAGGGCGGCGATGGCGACGATCGCCAGGATAATCGTTGGCCGGCTTACCGCCGGGCGTTGCCGGCCGCTGCGGGGCAGATCGCTTAGATAACCCAACAGCCGGTTGTCTGTCCAGTTGCGGTGCAGCAGTTTGCCCAGGCGGGTGATCATCCACTCGAGTCCGAACAGGATCGCCAGCGCTACGAGGAAGATCAAAATGCCGCTCATGTCGTGAAACGTTCCGCCGGGGCCGGCCGCGGCGACGCTGTAATGGTGCGCCACGACGTTGAGCGCGCTGATGCGGATGATGTTTGACAGGATCGCGACCGGCACGGCCATGGCTAGCAGCACCAGCCTCCAGGCACCCGTGGCCCGGCAGACGACGGCGAACAGCGCCGCGAAAAACGTCAGCGAGATAAGGCTGCGCAAGCCGCTGCACACGTTCTCGACCACCAGGTGCTTCGGGGTGCCGTCGGCCATCGGCGGCAGATGGACGATGCTGCCGTCGGTAAAAGCCGGTACGCCAAACACGCTGCGCGTGATCCAAAGCGCCTGCGACGAGGCAAAATACTTGAGCTTGAAGTTGAGCGATGCGATCGCGCCCATCGGCAGGGGCACCATGAAAAACAGCAATACAATCGGCAGCCAATAAGCCCGCGCCAATGGCCAGCCGCCCCACAACAGCACCATGCCGCCGAGCACGCCGATCAGCGCAAAACCCGAAGCGTAGTTCACGCCCGCCTTGGCAGCGACCAACTGCAATAGCAGCGACCCGCCGAACAGCAACCAGCCCCATCGCGTCGAGTTTTTTGTGCGGTGCACCGGCGCCCCGACGCGCCGATAGATAAAGATCGCGATCACGATGCACGTCAACGGCACGAGCGGGCCGTGCGTGTAATACGAATCGCCCTCGGTGAAACGGCTTGACATGCTCAGATCCCGGCGGTGCCAGGCCGGGAACCACCGCAGCCACATCTCGCCAAAGGTGTGCGCCCATCCGACCACGATCGCCGCTGCGGTGACCATCAGCATGATCTTGTCGGTGGACATGAGACGTGCAGCATCGGCGTCGGACCGGGCCGATTCGATCTGGCGGATCTTTGCCTCCGCGTCGCGCCGTTGGGATTCCAGGTCACGACTGGTCACGGGATTCCCTTGACAATGGCCGGGCCGATCAGGCGGGTCAGCCAGACGGGAAGTTTCCGCCACGCCGCGATGCGCCACTTGTAACGCGGGCTGTCAGGGCGGACGGCATCAACGTCGCCGCGGCGCACGTGGTACTGCCAGATGGTCTGTTGCGGGCGGGCGCCCCATTGTTTCTTGAACTGGTACGTGCTTGAGCCCTCGCTTGATCGGCCAAAGTCGAACCTCGTGCTGCCCCGTGCGATCGAGCGCAGCAGCAACTGGTGGTACATCCACATGTTGGCGCAGGTGTAGTTGAACTGGCGCAGGCACGAAGCCGACGGTATCTGCGTGCAGCCGCGATCGTGTACGAGCATTGCCGCCGCAACCGCCCGGCCGGCGAAGTCGACCACCACCAGTTCCGCCTCGCCCCGAAAGTGCTCAAGGATTTTGACGAACAGCTTGCGGGGATAGACCGGCGTGCCGAGATCGCGCATGTTGATCGCGAAAATGCGGTAGAACTCGTTGACCAGTTCGAGGCCGCCGCGCCGCGCCGAAAGTTCGTGCTTGCCGCCTTTGCGGATCTGGTTGCGCACCTTCGGGTTCAGCGATTGCCACAAATCTTCATCGTTGCCGGGTAGTGGCAGGATCATCAGCGACTTTTCATCCCGTGCCGCGGGCAATCGGGCATGATAGATCGGTTGACAGTGTCGAAGTTCGAGGTATTGCACGTCGAGCTTGTCGGCGAGCCGGATCGCCTCATCGATCAGCGCGGCGCTGGCGTCGGTGCAATCGGCGACGATGCCGGCGCGGTTCAGGTAGGGCAGGCTGACAAGAAACCGACCGAACAAAGGCCCTGCCACCAGGGCCAGGGGCAGGCAACCGCGCACGTGGTTGTCGCCGTTGCGCTCGATCAGCAGGTATGGCCGATGCCCCAACGCCTCGCGCAATACACGCAGCCAGCGTGGGTCATGCTCATTGGACACATCGCCGGGGGCGGCCGCATCCGCCAGATAACGGCTGACCTGCCGCTCGGCCGTATCGTCCGGTTGTTCGACCACCTGGATCATCTAAACCAGCACTATCTACGCGCCCCGCCGGCTGGCATGACCGTTTGGACCCTACCGCCGCTGGAATCTTTTATCGGCATCGAAGGGGCGTGACTGACGCCGGTTATGAGATTGCCGAGCGCCACAAGGGCCGCCTCGAGTGCCTCGACCTATAACATGCCACCGGCGGCATTGTCATCCTTACCGTGGCTGGGATCAACCGCCCGGCCATTTGCCGCCTCGTTGACCGTGCTTCAGGTATAGGCCTTGGCGTCGCGGGACTGGCCCAGCGGCCTGGCGGGCACGCCGCCGACCCGTGCCCCCGGCTCGATCGGCTTCGACACGACCGCGCCCGCGCCCACCATGGCGCCGGCGCCCACGTCGGCCATCACGATCGCACCCGCGCCGATCCACGCGCCCCGGCCAATCGTCACCATCTCGTATTGCTGATCGTTGTCGCGCAGCGTCTGGCTGTCGGTGGATTCGCGCCCGTGCTGATGCCGGCCGCTGAGAATCTGCACGCCGTCGGCGAGCATCACGTCCGACTCGATGTCGCACAACCCGATCACGCAGAACCGGCCGATGTACACGCGGTCGCCGAGGCGAGTCTCGTGCTTGCTGATAAGCGACATGAATCCGACGTACACGTCCTCGCCCACGTGAGCCAGCACGTTCTTGTAAAACGCGCGGCGGACGTACATGCCGGCCCAACCGGGGAACCGGCCGACCTCTTCGGTCACGCTCGTCAACGCCCGCCGCCGGCCCATGCCGAGGAGAAGAAACTGATACCAGCACCGGTATGCCAGCGCAAACGTGCCTGCGATCAACTGGGCAATCCACTTCATGGCCGGACTCTAATTTTCCTCGGATTCAAGCAGTCGGTCGTAAACGGCTCTGACAGATGCCATCCGCCTGGCAAAGCTGTAATCGGCTTCGATTCGATCGCGGCCGGCAACGGCCAACCGCCCGCGTAACCGTTCATCGGCCAGGACGCGGCCCATCGCGCCAGCTAATTCATCAATGTGGCCAGGCGGGCAGAGCACGCCCTGTTTCCCGTCGCTGATCAGTCCGGGCACACCGGCGACCGTGGTGGCGACGACGGGTACGCCCATGGCCATCGCTTCGAGCAGCACATTGGGCAGCCCCTCGCGCAGGCTCGAGAGCACATACAGGTCCAGCCCGTGATAGAACTCGACGGTGTCGCCGACGAACCCGAGCAGCCGGATGCGGTCGGCCAGTTGCAGGTGGTCGATCAGTCGCCGCAGATCCTCGCGCCCGCCGGGCCCATCGCCTTCGCCGGCGATCCACAATTCAAGATCGACGCCATGCTCAATAAGTGCGCCAGTGGCACGGATGAGGTTATTAAACGCCTTTTCCGCGCTGAGCCTGCCGACCGCACCGACTATCAACCGCCCGGGCGGCACGGCGTATTTCTTTCGCAGCGGCGACTTGTGGGCGGGGTATCGCCGACAGAAACGGGACTCATCGATCGCGTTATGGATCAGCGTCAGCCGCTCGTCCGGCACGCCTAGGCTGCGGGCCCGCTGGACCAGATCCTCCGAGACGCACAGTACGTGGTGATAAAAAGGCAGGCACCACCGGTCGATCGCGTAATACAGCGGCGTCTTGAGCGTCCGGCGAACCCAGCCGTGTACCGTGGTGACCAGTTTCATATCCGCAAATGGTCGCAGGCTCAGCCCGAGCATGTTGGACTTGTAATCGTGGCTGTGCCAGATGCGCACGTTGTAATGGCGGCAGACTTCGAGCATGTGGCGGAAGACGGAGTGGTCGAGCGGGCCTCGATCGGGCACGCTCAGCAGCGGGCATCCCAGGTCGGCGGCGCGGTTGCGCACCCGCTCGAAGCCGGGGTCGTCGGGCGGGTGCATGTATGCAGCTGCCAGCCAGTAAGGGGTGTCAGCCATGAACGGCGCCGACAACAAGATGGTCTTGTCCGGGCCGCCGCCGGTGTCGGTCACGACGCGGGTGTGCAACACCACCGCGCGCCCGGCGGGCGCGACGGGCCAATCCACACTGGGGTCCTGCTTTGTCAACGCTTTGGACACCGTTGCTCATCCTCGGTAGCGCATGGGGCCTATAACGCCGCCGCCGTTATACCGCGGCAGCATGGTCAATGATCGACCCCGTGTCGCCGGCAAACCACCACGCTGCCGCCTGGGCCGACGATTCTTGCCCCGAAGCAACGCAACTGGGCCGATTCTCACGATCGCAACGAATGATTCCGACCGTCAAGGCCCCATAAACGCCCGGCCACACGGGCCATTTTACCCGTTCAGTCGAGGCCGTGACGACAACGCCCGTTTGCCTGGCAGCATCTATTGCCTAACATTGAAGGCGATCCGACCCGATCAGCCGGGCAAGGAAAGTCGTTATGGGTATCGAAGCGACGCTGCCGCAAGATTCGTTTGTCACCACACAGTTGACCAAGGTCATCAATTGGGCCCGCCGATCGAGCCTGTGGCCGCTGCCGTTCGCCACCGCCTGCTGCGGGATCGAGTTGATGGCGACGGCATCGAGCCGGTACGACCTGGCACGGTTTGGCGCCGAGGTGATGCGGTTCAGCCCACGCCAGAGCGACCTGTTAATTGTCGCCGGTCGTGTGGCGATCAAAATGATGCCCGTGTTGCAGCGCATCTACCAGCAGATGGCCGAGCCCAAATGGGTGGTCTCGATGGGCGCATGCGCCTCGACCGGCGGAGTATTCGACACCTACGCCGTCGTGCAGGGCATCGACCAGTTTCTCCCGGTAGATGTGTATGTGCCCGGTTGCCCTCCCCGGCCCGAGACATTGATCGAGGGCATCATGGCCATCCAGCGTATCGTCGACGAGGATGGCCTGCCATCCAAAGGCGGCCTGCGCCAGCCTCTGGAGATCGCGGTTCAGCCCACCCACGAAGTCAAACCACAACCCGTACCGTTGACCGTAGGCAGGGGAGTGTGACTTTTTTGGTTTGTGAATCTTGATTTCATCCGGTTTGCGCAAGTTAGCAGGCATACCCCGGTTTTACTTGTCCTCGCATTGAATCTGGTCGGTGGCGGTGCGTTCTCAGCTTACCAATCGCCACCCACGCAGAACAGCTTCCGGCCCCACACGGCGAGACTCGGTAGATACCCGCGTGCTGCTTGGCGGTTGTGCGTGTAAGCGGCATTCCTGCCGAGTTGACGAAACTTTTCATCAGAGTAAGGTTGCGGATACGCTTGAATTATGCCACGACAACCCAACATTCTATCGATCCTGACCAACTGACCACTGTCCGCTAGCCAGTCAGAACAGAGTATCAGTTGTCATGCCTGTCGAGTTGCACTGCCACACCGTGTTTTCCGTGGATGGGCGCTGCACGCCCGAGCAGGTGGTGGATGTGGCTGCCGAGTGCGGCATCACGACGTTATCGATTACCGAGCACAATCATCTCGGAAGCCTGGAGCGGGCTGCGGCCCGCGCCGCGGAACGAGGCATCCGTTACCTCGCGGGTGTCGAACTCGATGCCGATTGGAACGGACAGACCTACCACTTCCTGGCGTTCGGTTTCGACGTCCTCCATCCGCAAATCCGGAGGCTGATCGAGCAGAATCACGCGAAATACGTCAGTGACTTTGACCTTTATGTCGAAGCACTGGAGGCCAGCGAACACCCCGTTACGAGAACTCGGCTTGAAGCCGGCCTCGCAGAGCGGTATCCGACCAACCCCGCGCCCGCGATGACGCAATGGTTTGCGCGGGATTTTCTCGTCGATCAGGGCGTGTTTCCCGACGCGAATGCTTATAATCGAACGCTTCGAGATCTGAAGCAGAAGATCATCTACGAGCGCGGCCCCGCAGCGTTCAAGTCGTTTGCAACCTTTGAGACGGCCGCGCAAGCGGTGCATCGTGCCGGGGGCGTGTTGCTGCTGGCTCACGTGGCTCACAACTTTCCGGGAGATCAGGCCGGTCAGATCGCACTGATCGACGAATTAATCGAGCAGGGCATGGACGGGTTTGAGCTATATCACCCGAAAAATCTTGCCGAGCCTCATTTTGACCAGATCGCCCGCCACGCAGAGCGGCTTGGTTGTGTGATCAGCGGAGGCTCGGACTGTCACGACGCCCCCAACCAATGGCCCTATCCGCTCGGGTCCGCTTGCGCGCCTGATTTGATCATGATGATGATAGAGTCGGCCCTGACCGAACGCCGCGCGGGCGGCGTTCAAAGCGGTGCGAGCGCGAGAAACATCGAGCAAACATGAGAACGATACATCAATGGACCGATGTTTCAGCTACGATCGCCATCGAGGGGCTTGACCGCCCGCTGCGCATTTTGCACATCACGGATTCGCACGTCGGGCTGATCGACGACCGCGATGCGGCGCAGATGGCCGCGTGTCAACCCATTCGCGAACGCTTCAATTCACTGCGAAAAGACGCACAAGGTCGTGCCATTGATACGGTGCAGTCATTCGATGAGGTGATGAGTTACGCGGCGATGCTGGGTCCGGACCTGCTGGCGCTGACGGGCGATCTGATCAGTTTCCCTTCGCTGGCCAACGTCGAATGCGCAGCTGCGGGAATCGCACGAGTCGGCGCGGCGACGCTGTCTACCTGCGGCAACCACGATTGGCATTTCCCCGAGACGCCTTACGGCTCACTGTCACGGAAAAAAGGCTGGTCGCGGCTCGAGCCGTTGCACCTCGGCCGTCCCGCCTGCGACGCAATGGATATCGGCAACGTACGTTTCATCGCGATTGACAATTCAGGCTACCAAATCACCGACGAGCAACTCGAGTTTGCGCAGACGAACCTGGCGACGGGCGGTCCGACGGTGATGTTGATCCACCTGCCCATCAGCATCCCCACCCTACGCGCCGCGGCTCTTGACCAGCTTGACGCGCCCGTGCTCATGGGCGACCCCGAGCACCGCAACCCCCACAGCGGCAGATGCTGGGGTCCGCCGCTCGATCCGCCCATGACCATCGACGACTTCGCGCAGGTGATGGCCTTTGTTCGGCTGCTGGCCGCCGCGCCGAGCCTGGTCGCGGTCCTCTGCGGGCACTTGCACTTTGCCCACGCCGATCCGCTGAGCCCGTGGGCCGTGCAATACGTCGGGCCACCTGGTTACGAGGCGCGACACCGCCTGATCGAGCTACGCCCCTTTGAGTGACGGCCGTTATTCGGCTGCTGAACTTGATCCCGACGTTTACGAGGAAGAAGCAGGAGGGGCTATAACAATGAGCAACGTGCTCATGACAAGGCCGGACCTCGTGCTCGCGACGCATCAGGAACGGCACGGCACGAACAATACCATGCTCGACCTGGGTGATGGGCGCATTCTGCGTGCCGTCGATGGCTGGCCGTGCAAGTCCATCGCCCAGATTTTCCCGGTCTGCGAGCCGGGGCTAAATCGGACGAGGCGTATCGCGCTGACATGGCTCACAGTCGGTTGAACAGGAAATGTGGCATCAGGTCATGGCCGGCGGTAAAGTGCGGCGCCGGTTCGGACGCGTTGGCTTCGGTAAAAGAAACGCCGCCAGTCTTGGCGATCTTGCGACCGCACATCGCAAACGGCACGGGCGTCGGATCGTGCTTGCGGCTGGCGACACGGGTGTAGTGATCGGGCAGATACAGCAGTCGGTAGCCATCGCCGGAGCCTGCCAACGCGTCGCGCAGGGGTGCGACGATGTGTTTGTCAATCGCTTCGATGGCCGCGACTTTCGTCGCCGCATCGCCGTCGTGCGCCGCCTCGTCGGGCGACTCGACATGCACGCACACCAGATCGTGATCATCGAGCGCCCGCACCGCCCCGCGGCCGGCCTCGGCGTAGTCCGTGTCGTGGTAACTGGTCTGGCCGGGCACGTTGAGCCGGTCCCACCCGATGAAACCGGCCAGCCCCGCCAGCAGATCCACCGCCGTGATCATCGCGCCGCACAGTCCGAACCGTTGCTCGAAACTTTTGATCGCGACACGCCGGCCCTGTCCCCACGGCCAGACGTGCGTCGCCGGGCGCATGCCACGCTCACGCCGATGGCGATTGACCTGGTGATCGGCAAACACCGACGCGCTGCGCTCGATCAGATGCCGAAGCCACTGACCGCCCGCACCGGTCGGCAGATGCGGCCCGATCGGCTCGCCCGGAATGTCGTGTGGCGGCGTGGTGGTCAGTCCCGACCAGTCACGCGAACCCGACCGGTCCACCAGCAGGTTGCGGTAGCTCACCCCCGGAAGCAGGTTCACGGCGGTGTCAGCGTGTGTCCCGGGGGCCGGCGAATCCAGTGTCAGTGCAAGGTCGTGGATCAGCGCTCGCCCTTCCTCGCTGGAAAG
>CAUYYV010000102.1:0-10201 GCA_963577075.1 Phycisphaerae bacterium | reverse complement strand
ACTTGAACGGGTGGCGGCGGCGTGCGACAAGGCCGACAAGACATGGGGCATCCTTTCACGCACCCCTGAGCACGCCGACAAATGCCGCGAACTCGGATGCCGACTGTTCAGCCTGTCCAGCGATATATCCCTGCTGCATGCCGGTTTCGCGGCCACCCATAAAACCTTTGCCGAGTATTTCCGATAGGCATCGCGAGACGAGCAGCAGCACAAACATCTAGGAGCCAGACGATGGCCAAGCAAAATCCATACGCACCGACACCGGCTGACCGGTTCACCTTTGGGCTGTGGACGGTGGGCAACCCAGGTCGTGATCCGTTCGGTGAGCCGACGCGCCCGCGGCTGTCGCCAGCCCAAATTGTCGAACTGCTCGGACAGGTCGGCGGCGTGCATGGCGTCAACTTCCACGACAACGACCTGGTCCCCATCGACGCGACGCAAGCCGAGGCCGAGCAGATCAAGCGTGACTTTCGCAAGGCGCTTCGCCGTGCCAGGCTGCGCGTACCGATGGCGACGACGAACCTGTTCACTGATCCCGTGTTCAAGGACGGCGCGTTTACCAGCAACGACGCTGATGTGCGCGCCTACGCAATCCAAAAGACGATGAACGGAATGCATCTCGGCGCCGAGTTCGGCGCCAAGACATACGTGTTCTGGGGAGGCCGCGAGGGCACGGACACGAACGTGAGCAAGGACCCCGTGCAGGCTACTGGCTGGTTTCGCGAGGCGATCAATTTTCTCTGCCGGTACAACCGCGACCAGCGGTTCGGGTACCGCTTCGCGCTGGAGGCCAAGCCCAACGAGCCTCGCGGGCACATCTTCGCACCCGTCACGGGATCAATGCTCGGATTCATCAGCACGCTCGACCTGCCCGACATGGTCGGCGTGAACCCCGAGTTCGCCCACGAGCAGATGGCGGGACTCAACTTCCCGCAGGTCGTCGCCGAAGCGATCGATGCCGGCAAGCTGTTTCACATCGACCTCAACGACCAGGAGGCAGGCCGATTCGACCAGGACCTGCGCTTCGCCTCGCAGAGTTACAAGCATGCTTTCTTCGTCGCCAAGTTGCTGATCGATTACCGCTATCGCGGCCCGAAGCACTTCGACAGCCACGCCTACCGCACGGCAGACTACGCCGATGTCAAGGCCTTTGCCGCCGGGTCGATGAGAAGCTGGAAGATCCTCGAAGCCAAGGTATACCGGTTCAACCGCGATCGCAGGATCCAGAACTTGCTGGGCAAGATACACCACGATCGACCGCAACTGGCACGGCTGACACGCCGGTACTCGAAGCAGAACGCCAAGGCGATTCTGAACGCCGAGTTCAATCGCAAAAAATTGGCGGCCCGCCCGCTGCCATATGAGCAACTTGACCAATTGCTGTTCGACCTGCTCATGGGTGTGCGCTAGCATTGGCAGCAACCTGCAACCTGGCGATTGATGCATCCTCGGGGCGATCAAACAAGGCTGGCGCACGCGGCGTAATGAGACCGTGCCAGATAGACTAAACACGTGAAACGACCTGCGTTCATACAGTCACAATGGCCTGGTGCCATGACGATCGGCGTGCTGATGATCGCCTGCCTGCTCGCGGCGTTGGCGTTGGCACAGGCCCTGATGGTGCGCAAGCCGTCCACCTACGAGTGGACGACCGTGCGCCCGGCCGATGCCGATTTCGAGTTCGACGTACCGGCGGACTGGCAGGCCGTTGAAATGGGCGATGCAGACAAACAACTAAGATTTATCAGCGCCTACCGTGATCCGAACCATGAAACGCATCTGATTGTCGCATCCCTTCGCGACACGACAACGCGGTCGCACGACCGTGTGTTGGCCGAGGCGTTGCACGCGTTGCACGCGAGGAGCATACCGATCGCCAAATCGAAGCGGACCGGGAGCATCAGGCGGTTGCGTCACGGGACATGGATTACCCTTCGCCAGATGCGCCAGTCGAGAACTCACTACTTCGACGTGGCCATCGTCGCACGGAACGCCCGACGCTATTGGGCGATCGTGCGCGCCGAGCAGATTGACCCTGAAAACCCTCGAATATTGAACGTCGTCGATTCGCTGGTCGAATCGGTATGCCGCTCGATCAAGAGTCGGGTGATGCGAGCGCCGACCCCGTCCCAATTGCGGGACGCCGGCTGGGGCGCCGCGTCGGCCACGCTGCCGCAACGGCTGGGGGCGAAGCTGCTGGTCGAAGCGGCGCATCGCAAGACCGATCCGCTCTGGCTGATCGGCGATCGGGGCCCCAATAATGTGCGCATCTTGCGTATCCTGGTGACACCCGACGCTACGACAGGCGACGAGGGCGTACATCTTTCGCCCATCGCCCTTCTTCAGCAGGAGCACCGGTTAGCCTCCGGGCAATCCCCCGCCGGACAGGTCCGGAAGATTACGGTCGGCAACCACCAGGCCACGGTCGCGCTGATGGTGGATACCGGTGATCTGCGGGGCCGATGGGAGCGAACGCTATGGTTTGTTCCGCTCGACGACGGCCGCGCCGCACTGCTCGAACTCCTGGGCCCCACGGCCGAGCGTGACGCGCGGCGTCAGTGGGTTGCACCGGTGCTCAATGCCCTGGCCGGCGAGCGCGCCGACGGGTCGCCACGCGCACAAGTAGAAGCGGCGCGACAACAGGGCATCGAACTGGCCCGACGGATGCGTCGGGAATTCGGCCCGACCGTGCAAGCCGGACGGCGGTATTACCAGTACGAACGCGATGGCTGGTTCATCGGCTGCGGCACCGCGAGCATGGAACGGTCGGGAGAAGACCAGCAACTACCGCTGCACGGTCACAGCTCAACCCTGTTGCTGGACAACTCCAATCGAAAAATACACCTCGAGTGGAGCACCAATGATGATCTTTCAGCCGCCCTGCTCGACCGTCGTGACGAATTGATCGTCACTGCGGGCTTAATCCGGACGCGGCAGCGCATGGAAATATACGGCGATCAACTGGTCATCACCCGGCGGCGCGACGGTACGCCGGGGCAACGGTTATCGCCTGTGCGGTTGCCATCGTCGTATATCCCCCCGATGGCCGAGGATATCTGGCCCGGCGAGTTGCTGCGGCGGTGGCGGAGCCGGGCCGCGGTGGTATGGCTCTCACGCGGCATGCGATCACCCACCCCCTGCTGGATGACCATTGATGTTACTGATTATGGTAGGTTGGTCGTGAGTCTCAGGCCCCTGATGAGCCTCGACAGCAGCGACCACACGCTCGACGAATCCGGTTTCGTCATGCAAACCCGACAACGTGTCGACGGCCATGCCCTCGGCGGCCCGCAGCTTACCGTCCGGCAAACCAGCCGCGACGAGCTGATGAGGACTCGGCCGGATCTCGTAAAATCACTTGGGCAACTGGAAAAGGAAACGTTTGATCGGCATGACGCTGACAACAACAACGGCGGTTGACACCTGCCAACCCGAGCCGGGCCGGTTGTACGTGGCCGGCTACGCGCTGTCGGTCCTGGCGACCATCGTGTTTTGCATGCCCGCTTCGGCCGGGGAAAAGACCGGCGGCGGCGATGACCTGCTTGCCGAGATGCGATGGCGCGAGCATCAATACGGCATCAGCCTGCGCACGCCGCTGGGATCTCGTTTGTACGAGCGGATTATCGATGACGTGGTGCCGTGGGCGCTGGGCCGCAGCGCAGTGCCCAAGCTGGTGCGTCGCGATCTACGCGCACGCCTGCCGCTGAAGGCGATCCGAAAGATGTTGGGTTCCGACCCGCAGGCCGAGCCGTTGCCGGACGTCACGAAAAGGCAACAAGTCGTCATCGCACAACAGGCTGCGCACTTCGTCGGCCACGGCGCCGACTCGGCGGTGCTGCGCATCGAGGGCGACATCGACTACTTCATTCGACTCTATTTCATGCACTCAAAACGCCCGATGCACGTGCATAACGCCGCCACGCAGGCCATGCACGTCGACGCACGGCTGATCGGCGATTTCGAGAAGATCAAGGTCGACGGCCGGGCGGGCGCATTGGTCTTCTATCGCCTGCTCGAGCATGATGGCTTTCGGGCCTACGGAAAGGCCTACCTGACCATCAACGAGCGCACCTTTGCCGTCCTGCAACTGGACACACCCAGCGTGCTGCTCGAGCAGATGCGACCTGTCTTCGCCGCCGTGCTTGACAGCCTGCGGATCGCCGACCCACAGGTTCTGGCGGCTGATCGCAAGGAAGACGTTGAGCGTGGCATCGCCTGGCGACAAAGCCTCGACGCCGAAGAACTTCGCCGGGCGAGGCGCGATGTACAGTTGCTGCGCATCACCCAGGGCAAGGATGACATCGGTTTCATGCGGATCGAGATGGCTGAATCAAACGACCTTGGCATCCCCGCCCTGGCAGTTGTCGTAACCGTCCGCGTGATAGAAGGTGACACCGCGTTTGACACGCGGAGCATCTTCACACTGTCTGATGATCTGACACATGAGATCTGGAGCATCAAGACAACGGCTCGGGCGCGCCGGCCCGTCGCGAAGCAGAACCGGTACAAGGCGGACCTGTTGACATGGATCGAAACGGGTTTGAGATTTAAGGATGACCTCGAAGTAAAACGCGAAGGACCGACCCACCTCCCCCGCAAGCAGGCATGGCAACGACCGCCGCACGGTTATGTCTCACAAGTCATGCTGCACCTGACCGACGTACTGCTGCCGCCCGACAAAAAGCAGACAATGGGTTTCTACGCCTACATGCCCGCGCTCAACAAGATCGTGTACCGCACGGTGAGCGTCGAGCCCTTGGAGGGAGGCGCCCGCCGTGTATGGACCCGCCCGAGCCCCGGACACGGCCAATCGATCGCCGAGTACGACGCCGACGGCAGGCTGAGATGGCGATTGCTGCCGGGCGGCCGGATTATCCAGCCAACCACGCAGGCCGAGTTTCGCAGGATATGGAATGTACCCGCGAAGCGGTGAGGTTCGGGAAAAAGCTCGAACACAGAAGCCGGCAACTGGAGTTGCCAACTGGTATTGATTTTTGATTATGGCTTCTGACTTCTGCCTGCTCTCACTCGGTCGCCATCGATTCATCTGCCGCGCCGGGTCCCACCGGGGCGGCGCGCAGGATAGGATAACCCGTGTTCAGCAGTGACTGGTCGCCGGTGTCGCGCATGTAACGCCACGCAAGTATCATCATTTGGCGGACACGATCGTGAAACGCGGGATCCTGCGACAGGTTGTGCATCTCCCACGGGTCGTCGTCAAGGTTGTACAACTCGTCGAAGTCGAATCCGTTATGAACGAATTTCCAGGGCCCGTCCCAGACGACACGCTGCGTGACCATGTACCGCCCGCCAAAGTACTCGGCAAACCCGGTGCTGAATCGCCGGTCGTGCGCCGCCGGATCGCGAACCGCGTCAACGACGCTTCGTGAGTCGGGCGAGCCGAACGGCCCATCGGACTCGAGGCCGACCAGATCCAGAAGCGTCGCGCCCAGATCGTGCAGCCCGACCCGCGCTCGTGAAACGGCGCCATCTGCCACGCCCGGGCCGGCGATGATCAGCGGAATGTTGTAAATCTCCTCATAGGCGGAGAAGTTCTTGCAATAAAGCCCGTGCGCCCCGAGCAATTCGCCGTGGTCGCTACCGATCACGATGATCGTGTTTTCCGATTGACCGGCTTGTTCCACCTTGTCTAAAAGCTTGCCGAACTGCTCGTCGACCTCGCTGATATTCGCGTAATAACAGGCGGCGGCCTCGCGGCGCTGGCGGTCGCTGCGGTCAGCCCAGAGCTGCGCCTGCTTGCGATAAATGCCCGGGCGGTGCGGCGAATCATCGTGCCAGTTCGGCGGTACGGGCAACGCCTCGACGTCGTACTGCTCGAAAGTATCGCACCCCGCGATGAACGGATCATGCGGCTGCTGCGTGCTGACGAAACAACACCACGGCCCGTCGCCGGCAATTGCCTCATCTAGAAATGGCGATGCTGCCGACGCCGTGACGCCGGCGCTGCGGTGCTCGGCCGGCTGATCCGTGACACCGTAGTGAATGCTGCTGGCATAGCCGGGCGGCTGGTCGTTGTAGCAGCTTAACGAACAGGTCGGATCGGCCGGCGCGTCACCGAGCAGTTGCTTGCGGTGCTCGTCAAAGGCCTTGCCCTTCTCCGGCATGCTCACCTGCCATCCGAACCGTGACGGGTCCTCGCAGCGCTCGACGTGCCATTTGCCGAAATATCCCGTGCGATAGCCTGCGGCGACAAGCCTTTGCGCCCAGTGAGGCTTGTCCGTGCGCAACAACCCCTGGTCCTCGTCTACCAGATGCGTAACCCAGAGCACGCCATGGTTGTGCGGCAGCAGGCCGGTCATCAGGCTGGCGCGCGCCGGCGAGCAGGTCGCGCTGGTCGTGTACGCACGCTCAAATCGCACGCCCCGTGCCGCCAGACGATCGAAGTTCGGCGTCAGACACGGGTGATCCGGATCAAGGACGCGTCCCTGCATCTGGTCGGTCATCAGGAACAGGATGTTGGGGTGTTGCTTGCTCGACATATGACCTCTCTTCTGGATTCGAGATCGATGCATCTGTTGCGGCAGTCCAGCGGGCCCTGATCTCGTAGAATCCGGCCAGTCCGAAAAACGCCACCGCGAAGAGCAGCACGGCCACGGTCGCCGCTCGGTTGCGGTACGCCCGGCCCACCCAGGCGACCCGACCGTTTAGAATCAACAACACGACGGCCAACATCGGGATGAAACACGCCCCGATGACCGCGTAATACTTCTGAACTTGCTTGAAATCAAACAGCAACCCGAACATGGACACGACCGCCAGGGCGACCAGGTACAACCGGTAGGCGGGGCTGTCAGGATCGACCTTGACCGGGCGGCTGTTGCCGGTGCGGCCCTTTTGCCGTGACAGGCGGCAATAATCGGCAAAGATGTAGGGCACGACCTGCCAAACGCCCAACAGGCTGCTGAACACCGCCGCCCAGGCACCGGCCAGAAACGTCCATTTCGCCCATGCCCCGACCTTGTCTTGCAGCAACACGGACGCGAGCTCGAGCAACTTGGTGCCCTTGGCGCCCGTGTGAACGCTGCTTCCGATGATCACCATCGCGATACCGAACAGTGCGGTCAAGGTGTATCCGATCGCCAGGTCAATCCGACAGGTCTTCAACGCGACGGCGCCCTCACGACCCGCTTCACGGATCCAATAGCCGTAGCCCAGCACCGTCAAGGTGCCGCCGACGCCGCCTATCAAAGCGATCGTCCATCCCAGCCCTCCGTTGCCGAAGTCGGGTATGCTCGGCACGATCAGGCCGGTCGCCACCGCCCGCCAGTCAGTGACGACTGCGCCGGCCATGGCAATCGTGGTCACGAACATCACGGCGATGCAGACCCCCATCACCTTTTCAAAAAGTTGAAGGCGGCCCTGGCGGACGATCACGACGCCAACGACACAATGAATGACGCCAAGTTCAAGCTTGCCGAGGGGAAGTCCACTGCCTGACAGCAAAGCATTGGCTGTTGCGCCGCAGGCGTTGGCCAGTGCTGCAGCGACATACACGCTCCACACCAGCAGGTAAACCAGAAAAAGGTATCGCACCGGGTCGCCCAGCTTCAGCACCGCGCCCTCGAGCAGCGTTTGACCCGTCGCCAACTGCCAGCGCGCCAGCCCCTCGGTAATCACAAATTTCAGAAACGCGCCCAGCAGCACCGCCCACAGCACCGCGATACCCAGCATCTCACCGGTGAATCCCGCCGTCCACAGGTCGCCCGCGCCGACCCCGGTCGCGGCAACCAACAACCCCGGGCCGATGATGGCCAGCAACCGCGGGCCACGCGGCTTGTGTCGAGATGATGCCGATTCAATCACAACAGGAGTTTCGACCCGGGTTCAATGGCATCGGGCAGGTCGAGTGCATCAAGGTCAGCCGGCTCGATGGCGGTCAGGGGGCTGATTTCGAGCAGGGCGTCGGCGCTGCCGTCGGCTTGGCGAGCCACCTTGACGCCTCGCGATGTGAGCCAGCGTGCGGCACGCTCGATCTGAAGCCATCTGCTCGTCGACGGGCTGTCGACGCATTTCGACGGGTCGGAAACATCTTCGTTCTTGATCGGCGCGAACTCCTCGACCCGATCGGTCTCGAGCACGATTGATACGTCGGCCAGTGGCAAGGCGTCGAAGACGAACGTCTCGAGCTTGACCGCGTTGGGCTGGCCGGGTTCGATCGTTTTTCCGGATGCCCGGTCATAGCAAGCGACCTTCTTTTCGGCACGGTGAAACGGCAGGGCAAACCCGGCGTTTGACTCGTTGAGCGATCTCACGAAGTCGGCGCGGATCACGTGCACGGCGATCGACCCGGCGCAGAATCGCAGATCGCCGCGGCCGTCACGCTGCTCGGCCAACGCGGGCGGCAGATCGGAGTACTCGATCACTGCCACCCGGCCGTCAGCGACAGCAAATACGCCGACGCGTTCGGCTGGATCGGTCTTCACAACCATCTTGGATGACATCTGCGCGCCGTCGAGCGCGTGCAAGCCGATGAAAAGCGGATCAACCACGTAGACGGCCGGGTTATCAATCTGCGTGTAGCTGATCTGCTCTATACCGCGGCCGGTCATGTCGTCAAGTGCACCGCTGGTGTAGATCGCCTTGAGTGACCCGCCATGCCCGTTGGGCGACAGCGCCAGGTCACCCGGCCCCGCCAGCAGCACTTGACCCGTCCGCGGATCGAACGCCGGCATCATCGCCTGCGGGAAGATCATGACTTGGGCCGGATCCAACTCGAAATGGCTGTGCCTGTCAAAAATGGCGCGGGTATCGGCATCATTGGCGGGGCTGGTCATGATGTACCACGGGATGACCGAGCCGTACTTCTGCTGCGCCTTGCGGAGATAGTCGGCCAGGCAACCGAACAGAATCCGCTTGCGGATCGGGGTGGCGGGAAACGCGCCCTTGGGACCGTCCCAGCCCAGTCGCGTACCCTGCCCGCCCGCGACGGTGAACACCGCGACTTTGCCGGCGCTGATCAATTGCGCTCCCAACGCACGGCCGCGACCGTAGTGTGGTTCCTGGTCGGACGACGGCGTGCGCGTGTAATAGGGCGCCGGCTCGAGGCGATCGGGCAAAGCAAACGGCGGCGCGTTCAAGACGTGCGTATCAATCAGCCGGGCCACTTCCGGCCAGTCGATGGTGTCGATCTGACCGAGCAGCCGCCTTTGCGCTGCAACGTCGAGCGCATCGAAGTGCTCGAGCAGGTGTGCCTGACCCGCCTCGGAAAGTTTCTGCCGGGATGTGGCGAGTGATTGCGTCAACGCCATGGTCAGACCTTCGATTGCCATGCCGCCTTGCCCACGAAGAACGGGCCGAGGCTTTCCATGTATTGCGACGTCTGGCGGGTCGCGCGCATCGCCTGCACGATCGCTGACAGCGGGTGCAGTTCCTTGCCGATCAAGCCAACGACAAAGTCGTTGTCGAGCTTGTCGAGACCGTGGCAGGCCAGCCGGATGTCATAGGCGTAATCGGCCTCGACGAATGCCCTGCCAATCGTTCCGTGCTCCATCAGAATGCCGCGCTGGTCCTCGGCCGACAATTGCACAAAGCTGCCGCGCCGCCGCAGCGGGTACCAGACGGCCCACGGGCAGGCCGGATTGAGCGCCCGCTTGCGTGGCCGATCAATCAACACGTCTTCAAGGTCCGGCTCATAGCCGATCGAGTAGGTCCGCCCGAACATGGTGTACTCGGGCTTGCTCACCAAGGGTGAGAACGGATCGGTGTGCAGCAGCGGCCTCAGCGTACCGAGAAAAAAATCCGGGTCCTCGCTCATCGTCAGCAACGCGATGCCGCCTGGATCATTGAGGTCCTCGTAGAGCACCGCATCGACAGCCGCGCCGCCCAGGGCATCGATCAGCGGTTCCGTCCGGGTGCAGCCACCAAACGCCAGCAATTGCACGAATAACCGACGATCGGAGGTCTGAGGCTGCCCGTTGACTGGGGCGCCTTTCTCGCGCAGATCAGGTTTCACGGTTGCCGGTCGCTGCACGCACCAAGTGTATCGGCGCGATCGTCCTGCCACAACGCGGCGGTGGACTGGTCTGCCTGTTGAAAACACGTTCGCCCCGAGGCTGAAACCACGGCCAACGACGATGGTCTTTGGGATCAGGGAGGCACCGCCACCGGGGCAATCCAATGACATGCCCGTGATTTTCGTAGAATACCGCCATGGCTGAAGAACCGGTCAGTGACATGGAAC
>CAUYYV010000101.1:0-10359 GCA_963577075.1 Phycisphaerae bacterium | reverse complement strand
GATGTGGATAGGCGAAAACCCCCGCATTGTTGCTGGTCGGGGGGCATCAGGTATAGTTGAACCGATCGATCCGGCGATTGCGTGTCATCGCTTACGCAGGGCGGCGGTGATACTATCGATCCAGCATCGGCCGGGTGCGGAAACGGCCGGACGCGGGTTTTCCGAAGGTGATGACATGCACAATCCTGCCGCCCCTCAATGCCATGCATTTAACATCCGCGAGTTCGGGGCGGTCGGCGACGGCCGAACCAAGGATACTGCGGCGATCCAGGGGGCGATCGATGCCTGCGCCGAATCAGGCGGGGGCGTCGTCTATTGCTCGCCGGGCACCTACCTGACGGGCACGATTTTTCTAAAAAGCGAGATCGATCTGCACCTCGAGACCGGGGCGACGATCCTGGGCAGCCCGGACATCGCCGACTACGATACCAGTCGCAGCATCGAGCGCGAGTTCAGGTGGGATCAGCGGACCGTTGTCCTCGCCCACTTGATCTACGCGGTCAACGCCGATCACATTTCGATCAGCGGTCGCGGTACGATCGACGGCAACGGGCGCACTTTCTTTGACGCGTTCCGGCGAGGCGAGAAGAACGCCAAGCGGCCATGGAACATGCTTGCCTTTGTCGATTGCCGCGACGTGTCGGTGTCGGACGTGAACCTGGTCGATTCGCCGGGCTTCACCGTCTGGCCTCATGCCTGTCAGCGCGTCAAGGTTCACGGCGTCAGCATTCGCAACAATGGTCCCAACACCGACGGCATCAATCCGGACTGCTGCGATGGTGTTGTCATCAGTGATTGCTATATCAGCACCGGTGACGATTGCATCGCGATCAAAAGCCATGCGGCTCTATTGGGCAAGACCAGGCCCTGCCAGAACGTGACGGTCACCAACTGCACGCTTACCACGCACAAATGCGGCGTGCGCCTCGGCTATGAGGGCGATGCGCCGATCCGAAACTGCACTTTTTCCAATCTGGTCATGGTCAACACGCGCACGGGTATCAACATGCTTGTTCCCCGCAACCCGGACTACGGGATTGAGCACGGGCCCACGATCGAAAACATATCGTTTGACAACATTGTCATGGATACCCGGTTGGCGGTGTTTCTCAACATCGCCGATGACGCCCGCTGCCCCGGCGCCATTCGCAACATAAGCATCTCGAACGTCGAAGCCACCACCGAGCGCGGTTGCTACATCGGCGGCAGCCACGATATCCCCATCGAAGGCGTGCGCATCAGCAACATGAACCTGAAGGTGCGCGGTCCGATGGACGACGTTTTTGCCGAGCAGGTGCCCTATCCCTACGCGGTTTTCGGACGCTTCGACGTCAAGGGCATTCCGCACGCCTTGTTCTGCCGTGATGTGCGAGACGTTCGGCTCCACAACATTCGGGTTGATTGGACCGGTGCGCAGGGATCGTGGTGCAGCGCCCTGCGTTGCGAAGACGCCGAGGATGTCGACGTTGACGGCCTCGTCGTCGGGCAGGGACCTGACGGCAAATCGCCCGTCGTGAGCCTGAAAAACGTGCGCAGCGCCTCGGTTCGCGCCTGCCGTGCCGCCGAGCCGACGCGGACATTTCTGCAACTTCTCGGTGATCGAACGGCCAACATCACCGCCGTCGCCAACGACCTGGCACGTAACGTCAATGCTTTCGAGTCAGCGGACGAAGTACCGAAAGACGCTCTCCACCAGATCGCCAACGCGTTGCCTTGAAAACCTGTTTGTGTCCCCCGAGCGCCGACGCACCGCGTGTTCGTGGCAAAACACCCACGACTTGCGGCCGGCTTCAATAAACCGGTCGCCACGGGGCCTGCATGCGGCCACGCACACGACGCCGGTCATGTTGCAATCGCCTCGGGTGCGGGGGCGGTAGCCCCGCGAGTTGTGCAGACGGACCGTGTCGCAGTGGCGTCGCCAACACTTGATCGTCACTGCGTCGGCGATTTCTTGCGGGTCGTACGCCCGTTTTTGCGAAATGTAGGGAAGTCGCTTTTCTCCAAAACGTCACCGGGTTGATGCCGTTTCGTCATCCATTCTGTTCCAGTTGGTTGTTTGCGTGGTCAACCAATCGGGAGAAGGGACGATTTCATGTCGGGCCTGTGGGTTGAATACCTGCCGCTTTCTCGGAGCGGTAAACGGCTCAATCTTCGGAAAGACTCGGGCGGATGCCATCAGGAGAGTAGCCCCGAGCAAAATCGATGATCATGTCCCGCTGGGCCTGGGCGGCCCGATGAGCAGCGGCGATCACCATCATCGAATCCAGCCCCCGATCCAGGGTGGTCCCGATCGAATCAACCTTACCGGACAGATGGGATTCGATGGCTTTCAATTCTTCAATGAAATCATCCGGGCGACTTTTTTCGATCCTCACCGTCTGCTCGTCCTCGCCTTTTCGGATCAACTTCACCGTCTCGACATCGGGTTCGACGCCCCAGGACCATTCAATCCGACCGTCGCGTCCTTGCAGGAAAACCCGCTTGTGGGCCGGAAAAGTCACGACGTCCTGAACGACACGTCCATGGAGGCCGCGTTCCGTCACCAAATTCAGGCAGCAGAGTTTGTCGTATCGGGCCCCGTGTTCTTCCACGTACTTTATCGATGCGCCCACGCGCTGGACACGGCCGGCGCCGACGGCATGAGCGAAATGCTGCCAAAGGTTCACCGCATGGGAATGCTCGCCGCTGGCGCCGCCGCCGCGATCGCAGTAGCCCAGGTACGTATCTTGCGGGCCATTGAGCCAGGGATGCGCGCCGAAGACCCCTTCCCAGTGCTCGCGATATTCCACGTCAATCGTTTCGACTGTCCCGATCGCGTTTTCCTCGATGTACTGCTCCACCTTTCGGGCCGCCTTGCCCAGTGCATATTCGTACCCCACGTAGATCGATACGTCGGAGGCCTCCCACGCACGGGCCAACGCGTCGGCGCCTTCGAGCGTGGGAGGACAGAGTGGTTTCTCGATCATGATGCCCCTGGGCGACTCTTCGATCGCCTCTTGCGCGATCGGGATGTGATGCTCCGGTGGCGTGCCCACCAGAATCAGGTCAAAGCCGCCTTGAGGCGCATCTTGATTGCGGTAGAGGCGGATCGTGTCGTCCCATCGGCCGTATCGGCTCGGATAGATATCCGATCGCATGCGGTCGAGGGCCTCCTGGCTGACATCACAAACCGTAACCCCCCATCCGAGCGATCGCGCGGCGTGCGACAGGTGGTTGCCGATTGATCCTGCTCCATAGATTTTTACGTTCGGAGAAGAATAGGTATCCAGGTTGGATTTGATCATCCGTTTTGTTCCATCTGCTGTTTGCGGGTTCCATCAATAGGGTGCAGGGGCGATTCGATGTTGACCCTGCGGCCGGCCGGGCGATGTCGCGTTACAGAACGTGGTGCCGTCAGCCGAGTTTACGTGATACCTGCTTTTCGGACACGATGCGCGATGCCATTCGCCGGCCAGGCTCGCGAAAATACCATGACAATAGGGTCACAAACTCTTTAGCCACTACGGGTTTCTCAAAATCTCTGGACGATCGCGGACATCTGTTCCACGTTCTGGACATTGGTGTCTATCCGCCAGCAATGTTCCTGTAAGATCATAGCCACAATACCGCCCGGTACCGGTCCGGCCCGACGGCCCGGCGGTATTGGCCAACTCGGACTGCACCTCGGTTGCGATGAGATCGAGCCGCCAGCGTCGCGACGGCAGCCTGTTCGGCATCGGCGCAGTCAACTGCGAGGCGAACTGGAAGATGATCGGCAAGGTTAATGCTGGCCTGGGTGACGACCCTGTCCGCCGCCGCTGTGCGGCGTGGTATATTGCTGGCACCGGCTGGGGAAGCTAGGCCCTTGGCCTCGGGTGATTGAAAGGGATAATGCGATGACCCAGACCAGGACAGAACTTCAATACAACGTCGAAGATGCGGTGCTCGACCGATACAAGGCAGGCGCTCAACAGGTTCAGCCCAGCCTCTGTTGCCCCGTTGCAGATTACGAGGGCCGGTACCTGAAGGTGCTGCCGCGCGAGATACTCGAAAAGGATTACGGATGCGGCGACCCGTCGCGCCACGTCTACGAGGGCGACACGGTCGTCGACCTCGGCTCGGGAGCGGGCAAGATCTGTTACATCCTTGCGCAGAAAGTCGGCCGTGGCGGTCGCGTCATCGGCGTGGACTTCAACGATGACATGCTCTCCCTGGCGCGCAAGCATCACCCGCATATCACGCAAAGCATCGGCTACGACAACGTACGTTTCGCCAAGGGCAGGATCCAGGACCTGGCGGTCGACCTTGAACGACTGCAAGCCTGGCTGGACGATCACCCGGTGCAAACGGTGGATGGGGTCGCGGCGTTGGACGGCGAATCGGAGCGCCTGCGCCGCGAGGAGCCGATGATCGCGACCGACAGCGTCGATGTCGTCGTGTCCAACTGCGTGCTCAACCTGGTGCGTCCGCGGGATAAGCAGCAGCTTTTCGCCGAGATCTTCCGCGTGCTGCGCCGCGGCGGCCGGGCGGTGATCAGCGATGTCGTCTGCGACGAGGACCCGACCCCGAAGATACTGGGTGACCCCGACCTTTGGAGCGGTTGCATCGCCGGAGCGTTTCGCGAGGACGAATTTTTGCGAATGTTCGAGCAGGCTGGGTTCCACGGCATCGAGATACTGTCCCGCCAGGACAGGCCGTGGCAGACAATTGACGGCGTCGAGTTCCGCTCGGTGACCGTGCGCGCCTTCAAGGGCAAGCAGGGGCCCTGCCTCGAGCGTAACCAGGCGGTGATCTACGCCGGCCCGTGGAAGTCGGTCGAAGACGATGATGGGCACACCTATCACCGCGGTCGGCGCATGGCGGTGTGCGATAAGACCTGCCGGTTGCTGACAGAGAAAAACGGTCCGTATGCCGAGCAGATGACCGCCGTACTCCCGCGCAACGAGATTGCGCTCGACGACGCCAAGCCGTTCGATTGTGCCCGCGATGATTTTCGCGATCCCCGTGAAACGAAGGGTCATGATTTTCGCGATACCATGCAACCGGGCTATGGCGGTTGCTGCGGCCCGGATGATTGTTGCTAACGCAATGGGTTCGCAGGCGTGGCTTCGTTTCCGGCATAGGGGTCATCCATGCCACAGATCAGCTATTCGATGGCTTGCTTTCGTGATCGCGCACTCGACTTGGCGTTGGACGCGGTGGCTGCGGCTGGTTTTTCGCGCACCGAGTTGATTGGCAAGCCGCCGCACCTCGAGGATCCGCCGGCGGGGGCGGCATTGACTGCGCTGCGGCGCGGGATCGAAGCGCGGGGTCTTGCCATTGCGACGGTGCACGCACCGTTTGGCGGTTCGGTCAACCTCGGCATGCCCGACGACGAGGTTCGGCGTCAGAACGTTACGCTGTTTGCCGGTTTTGCCGAGTTCGCCGGTGCGATCGGCGCCGCCGGGATGATCGTGCACGTCGTGCCCAAGCCCGACCGGGTCACCGATGCAAACGCGCCGGGCATCGCGGATGAAATTCGCGATGCGGCCCGCCGGTCGCTCGACGAATTGGCGCCCACGGCCGGTCGCGCCGGCGTGCGCATCCTGCTTGAGAACACGCCGCGTTACGAATCGCCGTTGCCGCTCTACACCCACGCTGAACTACGCACGCTGATCGACAATTACCCGGGCGAGCAGGTCGGCCTGATCGTCGATACGGGCCATTCATGGATCAATGGCATCGATCCCGTGTCGGAGATCGCGGCCGCGGGTGATCGGCTATGGGGCACGCACCTGCAAGATGTCGATTATGATCAGCCGCACGATCAGCACTGGGTGCCCGGCGAGGGTGGGCTCGATTGGGCGGCGATCAATGCCGCGCTCGAGAAAGTAAATTACCGCGGTGCCTGGACGTTTGAGATTGTTGCGGGGCGAAACGATGAAACCCCGCAACAGCTTGCGCAGATGACGCACAGGTTTGCAATGCGGTGGATCGGGAACCAGTGATTTTCAACGCCGGGCCGGGGCCACTGTTTTTCCGCCTCGATTGATTCACACACCTTTAGGAGCACGACGATGAGCAACGTTCCCATGACACTGCCAGGGCTGGCGATCAGCGAGCAGAAGCACGTCCACAGCCACACCACGACGTTCGTCGAACTTGACGACGGACGGATCTTTCTCGCATCGCACAAGGTCTGCCAGATCTCGGAGGATCGCGGCGTGACCTGGACCGATCCGCAGCAGATGAAGGATGTCGACGGCAACGACGTGGGCGACTCGGAGACATCGCTGGTCAAGCTGGCGGGTAAGAACTCGATCGGCCTGACGGCTCGGGTGAGCGGTGATCCGCCACCCACCACCTACGCGATGCCGCCCTGCGTGTACGGGTTTTACTTCTGGCGCAGCGACGACAACGGCCAGACGTGGCAGCCGCCCGTGCGCATGACCGCACCTGGGGCCAATACCGCCGGGTTGCAGGATACGTTCCTGCGCAGCAGTTCGGGGCGAATCCTGTTGCCTGTGTTCCTGTCGCTGGGTCAGTCCAACGTGAAGGACGACGGACTCAGGCCCCTGCCGGGCAAGCTGGTCCACAACCAATGGCACGTCACCGGGGCACATGACTTCGACGGGCGTTACTCCGGTGTCTACGTCCTTTACTCCGACGACGACGGTGCCACCTGGAAACGCAACAGCGACGGTGAAATCCTCATCATGCTCGACTGGAACGCGATATACAGCTATGGCAACGAATCGTCCATGACGGAAGTTGCGCCAGGTCGGCTGCTACTGTTCATGCGCAACCAGTTGGGCAGGTTGTTTCAGACCTGGTCAAACGACAACGGCGAGACGTGGACGCGCCCGCAGCCGACCGTGTTGGCTGCGTCGACCGCGCCGTGCCAATTGCGCACGCTGCCCAACGGGCATTTGCTTTGCGTGTGGAACCAGGAAACCGAAGAGGAGATTCGCAAGGGTTACGCGCGATCGCGGCTTTCCAGCGCGATCAGCCGCGATGGCGGGCGCGTGTGGGAGTTTTTCCAGAACATCGACTCGATCCACGAAACGACGCGCGTCGAGCCGGGGCATATCCGACCCACCCGGCCTGAGGAACTCTATTTTCCCGCCGGTCAGGCCGCCGTCGAACGCGACCCACGCCACGTTCATTTCGCCGACCGGCACAGCCGGCTTTACTATCCGTCTGTGATGGTCCTCGACGATCGCGTGATCATCGCGTACAGCTCGGTGGGATCCATCGAGGAGCACCCGACGAAGGCTGAACTCGTCCGCACCGGTAGCGAGCGTACCTTCAAGGTTCTGCCGCTCAAATGGTTTTACGGCGGCAAGGAGCCGGCGGACAACCCGTTCTTGAGGGAGGCGTATGAGCCGGCCAAGCCGTGACGGCGCCCCGTTTGAAAAACCCGGTTTCACGTA
Organism: Phycisphaerae bacterium; assembly: GCA_963577075.1. Classification (GTDB taxonomy): domain Bacteria; phylum Planctomycetota; class Phycisphaerae; order Phycisphaerales; family Phycisphaeraceae; genus CAUYYV01. The sequence continues at coordinate 2,968 of CAUYYV010000101.1, read as the reverse complement.
AACACGGCGCCGATGATCTTTGAGAAGTGAAAACGCGCGACCAACGGGTAATCGCTGTTCGATTGCCGGCCGGCAATATCCGGTGCATGACCCGCCGAGAACACGACACGCTCGCGAATTATTGCCCAGAGCGTTAAATAATTGACCTTCCGCCGCGACGTTGTTCCAGGATACCCATGCGCGGGCCTGTTGTAATGATGTAAACTGTCAAACGCTCCCGGTCATGTTTCAAGCCACCCAGGTTGACAAGGATCAGGCAACAGGGGAGAAATGAGAAAGCCGATTCGATAAAAGTTGACATCGGAGCATGTCCGTCGGCATGCATCGCCGCCGTACCGCTGCACGCAACCGCATGGCCACACCGATCATTGCCAACCCGATGTCATTTTGCGAGTTGTCCCTCGAGGACGGCATCCGCAAGGTGCTGGCCATCGGCTACGATCATATCGAGCTGTGGCGGAACCAACTAGCCGCATTCGGGACCACGGCATTGCGCGTGCAGTTACGGGATTATGTCGTTTCGCTGGGCTCTCAGATCGTCGGGTTGAACGCCGCGGACACGCCCTATTTTCAGTCGCTTGGCGGTCCTGCCGATATCGGGCCGGCCTTGATGGGCCTGCGGGCTGACATCGACACGGCAGCCGACCTCGGGGCCGACTACGTCAGCACCTTCGAGGGGCGCCGCGACGAAGCGGCCGGCCCGGCCCGGATCAACGGCCCGATCTTCGACGCCACCCGCTCGCTGTTTGAGCAGGCCTGCGCGTACGGCGCCCCGCGTGGCATCCGCCTGCTGGTCGAGGTGCACCCTTTTACTCTTGGCGTCGACGTCGACTGGCTCTGCCGGCTTCACGACGCGATCGGCGCCGCGAACTTCGGTGTCATTTATGACCCCTGCCACTTCGCCGTCGCCCTGCCCGACGGGTATCTTGACGCGATTGACAGGCTCGGCCACCGCATCTGCTGCGTGCACTTTTGCGACAGCGACAAGGTCAGTTGCGAACTGCACTTTCCGCCGGGCAAGGGATGCCTCGACCTGCAGGGAATCCTCGGGGCATTGCGGCGAATAAACTTTAGCGGCAGTTGGATGGTTGATCACTGGCTTTATCCGTTGCGCGAAGAGGCGGCGCGTAGCGGTTTGGCATTCTTGCGTGAGGCGCTCGACGGTTTTGCCGCTCAAGACACGCAGCGGGAAGATAGGTCACGGTGAAAGCCGCGGTATTACGCAAGTTCGGTGAGCCGCTGTCGATCGAGCAGATCGATAAGCCGACGCCCGGCCCGCAAGAGGTGTTGATCAGGGTCCACGCCTGCGGCATCGACGGGACCGATCTGAAGTTGATCGACGGCTTTGGTTACCACCCGCAGTTGCCGTTCGTGATGGGCCACGAGCCCGCCGGCGTCGTTGACCAAATCGGCGTCGAGGTATCTGATGTACGCGTCGGCGATCACGTCGTGACCTACAACTTCTTCACCTGTGGCCAATGTGCCATATGCCGCGGTGACCGTGAACAGCTTTGTCCCCACATGGCCGCGGTATTGGGTGTCAAGGGTTGGCCCGGCGGTTATGCCGAGTATCTCAAGGTTCCGGCCCGGCAGGTCGTAGCGGTACCGCGGGGCATTTCATTCGAGGATGCGGCCGTGTTGTGCGACGCGGGGATCACCGCGTTTCATGCCGTCGAGCGATCGCGGGCGACCCGGGGGGAAACGGTGCTCGTGTTTGGGGTGGGTGGCGTCGGGTCATTTGCCGTCCAGTTCGCCAAGATGTCAGGCGCCCGGGTGATTGCCGTCGATACGAGCGAATCCAAATGCGCTCGTGCGCTGGAACTTGGTGCCGATTCTACGATCAATGGCGTGCAGCAGGACGTGACGGCCGAAGTGCGCAGGCTCACGGGCGACTGGGGAGTCGATTGCGTGATTGACATTGTCGGGAGGGAAGCGACGATGGTCGCCGGTGTCGATTCACTCCGCAACGGCGGGCGCATCGTGATCGTGGGCTATACGCCGGAAGTATATCACCTCAGTGGTAAACAACTGGCGCAGAACGAACTCGAATTGATCGGCGCCCGGTGTGGTCGAAAGTGCGACCTGATCGCCACGGTGCGCCACGTGGCGGGCGGCAGGATCAGTTCAATTGTGACCGACGCGTTTCCACTTGACCAAGTCAATGAAGCGTTGGCCCTGCTGCGGTCCGGGCAGGTGCTGGGCCGGTGCGTGCTGCGAATGGAAGAACAACGATGACCTGGACACCTCTGATTATCACGGTGACATGTGATCCACAGTTGCAGGATCCGCTCAATCCTCGGCTGGACGAGCTGAAAACGGTGGACACGATTGCCAGGGAATACATTGACGCCAATGCGGCCGGCGCCGTGGTAGATCATATCCACGGCTTGTATTGGCGGGACCCGGCCGTACAACCGGACGGTCGGCAACTGCAGATTCCCGATATCCCCGGCACGGCCGCGATTGTCGAGAAGATCCGTCGGAGGCATCCCGGCAACGCGATCCAGCAGGGTCTTGCCAGCATGCGCCCGCAGCAGAAGCTGGAACTCTGGGAAAGGATCAGCCCGGAAATGAGTTCATTGAATATGAACTCGCACGATGAGTACTTTGATCCGTATCCACGAGATGCCCAGCCGATTGCTTGTTACTCCGTTCACCCGATCAATGAACTGCGTCAGTATTTTCAGTGGGCGCGCCAGCACGGCGTGAAGCCCGAACTAGAATGTTTCGACACCGGCGCATTCGATGCGATCCGTATCATTCGAGACGGGATCTTCTGGACGGACCAGGGAACGATACAAGAGGAAAAAGGGCTGCTGGATGATCCGCTCTGGGCCACGTTCTTCTTCGGATGGCCGGGACAGAGTTGCCAGCCGATGACCGACCTGGCGTTGTTCAACCAGGTCTACCACAAGCCCGTCCAGCTTAATTGGTCGATGTCGTGCATGTCACGCTGCCCGAAGCGGTA
>CAUYYV010000100.1:0-10471 GCA_963577075.1 Phycisphaerae bacterium | reverse complement strand
GGCCTACACCGGCCAATGCTGGCGGCGCGACATGCTGTTCGACGTTCTTAAAACCTGGTGCACGCTCTCGGACAATGTGTTCATTTACGATTATGAGCCCGGGTTTATCAACCTTTCCGACTCGACACCAATGCCTGCGGTGGCGCGGTTTCGCACCGAGATGCCGTTGATGGCCCAATGGGGTGTGCGGGGTATCCTGCAACAGTCAATCCTGTCCATCATGAACCAGGGGCCGAACCTGTACGTGCGCGCCCGGCAGATGTGGGACGCGGGCGTCGACGTCGACGAGCTGCTCGATGAGTATTACACCCATCTGTTCGGCCCGGCGGCAGCGGTTGTGCGGCAATACTGGGACGCCTTCGAACGCATGATGCACCACGGGCCCGGCCATCATCGCAACGTGATGAAGGCTATGTACCCGCTCGACCGCGTGCGAAAGCTCGAACGGTTCGTGCGCGAGGCCGAGGCCAAAGCGCAAACGGATATGCAGCGCCGCCGCGTGCAGATTATCCGCTATTGCCAGAACAACCTGATGCTGTATCTGCGGATGCGCCTTGCCGAGGACGAGGGCCGATTCGCCGACGCCGTGGCGCTGGGCGAGCAGATCCTGATATTGCACGAGCAGATCGAAGCGTTCGATACGGTGCTGTTCAAGATCGGCGACATGGACCGCCACGACGAGAACCACCCGCATCACGCCGGCGGGTGGGTCAGGCAGAACAAGACCCGCCTGGCGATGACCGACGGCACGAAAGGCGACCTGGTCGCCATGCTGGACGATAAATGGCGGTTTCGCATCGATCGGCATAACGAGGGCATCACGTGGCGGTGGTTCGAGACGGACCACGATACGAGCCGGTGGGGCCGGTTGCGCACCACGCGGACGTGGGATGTGCAGGGCTACGAGGATCAGTTGGACCGGTATGAAACCGTCGGTTGGATGCGCACGCGGGTGAAGGTGCCCAAACGCTTCGCCGGGCGAACGATCCGGATGAGCTTTTTTCATCCACAGGGCGCGTGGGGCAGTATGCAGGTCTGGGTCAACGGCCGATTTGCCGGCGATCGACGGCTCGACTTTTTTCGATGGGAAGAGGAAAGGCGCCATGGCAACGTAGACGTCACCGACCTGATCCGACTAGGCGAATCGAACCAGATCACGATGCGGATCGTCAAAGGCACGCGTTGGGGTGGATTCGATCGGCGGATCTTGCTGTGGTCGCCGGCGGGCCAATAAGCGAGGTCGTGAAATGATCTCAAAGTCGAGTGGCACCCCCGGTGTAAACAATCCGCAAGACCGCATGGGGGTTGATAGCGTGCACCGCACCACACTTGCACACGAGCACGGCGCGTCACATGAACCGCACATCACAAGATCATTCCGCCTGCAACCGCGCCGTCGCCGCACCGCCCGGGCGGTGCATCTGGCTGATCAGCACCCACCATCCACGCTGGCCCCGCCAAATCATCGAGCAGGAGGACATCGAGGCTGTCATCAGCCATTTCGCCGACACACAGTTGCGACTACGCCGCCACAACGCATCGGCCACGCTCTTCGTGCGCCTCCCTCCCCCCCGATCCCCGGCGTTATCGCTGGATCGCATCCCAAGGGACCGATAACCCCGGCGATTGGGATCAACTTGCCGAGGGCGGCGGTCGATCCTATCTAAATGTTCTTTCCGACTATAATGGATGTCCCCGGACGTTTTGGATGCACCCGATAAAGATATGAGCGCGGTCACCAAACTGGTCATCCTCGTTTTTGGTTTCTTGGGCGTGATAGGCCTGCTGGGCGTTTACCGCGCCGGTCAGGTAGGAGGCGTCGAGGTCAATCCGTCGATCGAACCGGCAGTCGTTCGCTGTATAGGTCTGGAGCGGCGCAGTTACGCCAAGACGGAGCAGTTCACCGGCCGACTCGAGGCCAACATTCGCGTGAACAAGTCGTATCGGATGACCGGCCAGATCCTTCGTTTGGGCCCGAAGGGCAAGCCGGCCCTGAAGGCGGGCCACGCGGTGACCAAGGGCCAGATAATTGCCATGGTGGATCCCGCACGGTACCAGGTGGCATTGATGCAGGCGAAGGCGAGTCAGGCTGGTGCCAAGGCTGACCAGATCGAGGCCAAGGCGAAGATAGCCGAAGCAAAAGCGAAGTTAAAGGACGCCACGCTTGCACTGAAGCGTCTTGAGAATCTGAATAATTCTGGCACGGTGACCCGACGCGAGTTGGAGGAGGCCCAGACCGAAAGAGAGAGCGCCCAGGCAAAGCTCGATGCTGCCGAGGCCGGGCAGGATGCAGCCGCGGCGATGTACAGGGCCGCGGAGTCGACGATCAGGCTGGCAGAGATCAATCTCGCCGACGCGACGCTGCGAGCACCGATGGATGCAGTCGTCGCCGACGTGCCGGTCAAGATCGGCCAGATCGTCCATGCGGGCCAGACGGTGATCACGCTCGTGGATACGAGCAAGGTCAAACTGGTCGTCGGCGTGGTCGAGTTGAAGAGGCCACTGATCAAGACGGGGCAGCCGGTGAGCGTGGAAGTGCGGGCGTTGCAGGTGTATGCAAGCGTGCTGCACGAGAAGGCGGAACTGTCGCGGCCACGACCGGGGGTGGTCAGCGTCGTGCCGCCCACCGCCAATCTCCGGACCGGGCTGTTTGACGTCGAGATCACGCTCGACAACGACGACGGGTGGCTGAGTCCGGGCATGATTGCGCGTGCCAAGGTGACCGTGTTCAAGCAGGATGCGATCGCGATTCCGATCGACGCGGTCATCCGCAAGGGCGGCCGAATGGTCGCCTATTTCGTGGCTGACAAGTTGACCGTCGGGCTCGACCTTCACGGCCTGGGGCAAGCCCGGATCGACGTGCCCACGAAGGTGGCGCGTCGGATCGAGTTCGAGCCGATCGTCGTGGACAAAGACTATCTGTTGATCGCCGAGGCGCCGCCAGGTGTTGATAGTCTGATCGTCGAGGGCCAGCACACCTTGATCGACGGTCAGCCCGTCCACGTGCTGGGCGCTCCACTGGCCAGCCAGCAGGTGATCGCGCCGGATGCCGGATTGCTGCCGTCACCGTGATCGGACCGCCCCATGCGACTGAGCGAACGCGCGATTGAATTACCGCGACTGGTGCTGCTCGGGTCGGTGCTGTTCTGTGGCATCGGCCTGGTGGCCGTGTTCACCCTGCCCAAAGAGCGCACGCCCCGAGTCAAACTGCCGGTCATTGTCGTGGCCGTGCCCAATCCCGGCGCCACGCCTGATACCAACGAGCGCAGCATCGTGCGCAAGCTCGAGCCGCAACTGGCCGAGATGCTCGACAATCTGCGCGATGAGGGCGCGATCAAATCGCAGGCGGTCACCGGCGCGGCAATTTTTCAGATTATTTTCGCGGACGGCACCAATGTGAGGGAGGCCCGCATCGATGTCGAGAGTATCGTCGACCGTGTCCGCCCCGAGTTCCCCGTCGAGGCGCAGACGAATCCGGGTCCGCAGGTCAACGACATTGCGTTCGAGGAGTTTCCGATCATTCAGGCGGTGATCGCCGGCGGCGCGGACGGTGCCGAGCGCCGGCGTATCGCCGAACGACTCGAATCGCGGATCAAAAAGGTTAAGGGGGTTGCCGGCGTTGACATCTTCGGTGGTTTCGAGCGGGAAGTGCACGTCGAGGTCGACCCGAACCTGATGGTGCTGTACGGGTTCGGGTATGAGGATCTGAGGAAGGCCATCCGGCGCGCCAATGAGGATTCACCCACCGGTGAGATCGACACAGTAGCGGGGCATAAAATGCGCGTGCGCACCAGCTCCAAGCTGGCCAGCCTCGAAGACATCAAGCATGTGCCCATCGGTGTGTACGGCAGTCAGCCGGTCATTCTTGCCGACGTTGCGACCGTTCGCATGGGTCACAAAAAGCTTACCAGCATGGCGCGTTACGGCGGCCAGGACGCCGTCGTCGTGCTCGCCCGCGCCAAGACGGATATCGATGTGCTGGGCACCTGTGACACGATTCGCCGGATCATTACCGACTTCGATCCCGGCGTGGAGGGCGTTAGCGTGGGGCCCGTACGCGATCAGGCCCGCGAGATCGGGTACATGATCCATCAACTCGGTATCAGCGCGATCTACGGTACGATCCTGGTCATCTTCATTCTCTGGGTCACGCTCGGCTGGCGCAACGCGGGGCTGATCGGCATCTCCGTGCCGTTCGCCATCCTCGGCACGGCCGCGATCATGTGGTTCACCAAGCGCACGATCATGCCCGACCTGGCGATCAACAACATGACGCTGTTCGCGATGATCCTGGTCATCGGCATGGTGGTCGACGGGTGCATCATCGTCGGTGAGAACATTTATCGTCACCGCGAACTGGGCACGGCACCGCTCGACGCCTCGAAGCGGGGCATCCGGGAGGTCGGTCCGTCGTTGATCTGCGCGTATGCGACCACCTTCGCCGCGTTCGGGCCGATGTTTATCGTGCGCGGGGTGATGGGTGATTTTCTCGAATTGCTGCCGATCGTCGTCCTGTTTGCGTTGTGCTCGGCCATGCTGGTCGATCACTTTCTCATGCCGGTGCTGAGCATGTATTTCATGAAGGTGCCCGATGAGAAGATCGAGGCGAAGCTTCGGACGCTCGGCGAGGCCAAGGCATCGGACGACGCTGCTCAGATTGAATCCGAGCGTGCCGAGTTGGCCGTGGTGGGCAGTCGCCTGTTGAAGACGTATGGCAATATGCTGCGGTACGCGCTGCACCATCGCCTGCTCGTGCTGGCGCTGGCGGTCATTATCGCTTGCACGCCGATCGCGCTTTACGGGATGGGCGCCATTGGCGTCGAGTTCTTCCCCGAAAGCGATTACGCGATCGTCGAGGTCCACTTCGAGTTGCCGCTGGGTTCATCGATGGAAACGAGGACAGTGGCGGTGGCGGGGATCATTGAGCAGGCGTTGGTACGCGCCGTGAAGTCGGACGAGTGGTATCAGCCCAGTGCTGGTACGCCGCGTGCCCGGCCGATCACGACGATCGGCGAGCCCGGGGCGCTGAACATTCGGCTTGACGGGAGGCACGGCACCGGCCCGGAGTTTGGCATGGTTTACTGTGAGTTGGCACTGGCCGGCGATAGGCAGCGCACGCTTGAGCAGATCCGGCAGGCAATCGTCAAAGAGATCCCGCGCCTACCGGGCGTCGTCATTGATCTGGTCTCGCCCAGTGAGGGCCCGCCCGTCGGATCAGACATCATCGTGCGCGTGCTGGGCCGGGAACAGACGACGCTCGATGAACTGGCCAAGCGCGCGGCTGTCGTCGAGCGTGCTTTACGCGCCATACCGGGTACGCGTGACGTCAAGAGTGATTACAGGTCCAGGCCCGAGATCGTTGTCAAGCAGGACCGGATGCTGGCCGGACTGTTCGGCCTTGACAGCGCCGCGATCGACACCAGCATCAACTTCGCGCTCGAGGGCGTCAGGGTGGGCGAGGTCGACTTCGGCGGTGATGAGGAGATCGATATTCGCATCCGCAACCAGGCATCGCACCGCGACGAGCAGGAGGACCTGGCCAACCTGCCGCTGCTGAGCAGGTCCGGCCGGCGGGTTACGCTCGCACAGGTTGCCGACATCGACCGGCGTGGCAGTGCCAACGTGATTCGCCATTACGAGCAGCAGCGCGTTATCAACGTGCGCTGCGAGGTCGAAGACGGTGTGCTCGTCGATGATGTCAAGGCCGAGTTGGCTGCCGCGATTGCACTGGACATCACCGGCAGACCGGCACGGTCCACGGGGGCCGGCGGTGGTGAATATTTCGGTGCCGTTGGCAGTGACGTGATCTATGCCGACCACGAGTCGATCGTCAAGTTCGGTGGCGAAAACGACATACGTGACGATGCCCTGTACGACCTGAGCATCGCGCTGGCTATTGCGTTCGGCATCATGCTCATCGTGCTTGTGCTCAAGTTCAACAGCTTCATCCAGCCGCTGATCGTGCTGTTCAGCGTGCCGCTGAGCCTGGTCGGCGTGGCGATCGGGCTGATGATATGCGGGTTCTATTTCTCGGTCGCGGTGATGATCGGTGTCGTGGCATTGGCGGGCATCGTGGTAAATGACGCGATTGTGCTGGTGGACTTTATCAACCGGCTGCGTGGCGCGGGTATCCCACGCGAGCGGGCGATCGTGTACGCCGGGCAGTTGCGGCTTCGCCCGATCTTTCTGACCACGATCACCACGGTTGGAGGGCTGCTGCCGCTGGCGCTGAACATCTCCGGCGGCGGCGAGTTCTGGCAGCCGCTGACAGTGACGATCATGTTCGGCCTCGCGTTTGCGACGCTGCTGCAACTTTTTATCATCCCGCTGGCCTGCTTCACATTTGACCGCCACGACCACGCTAGCGTGCTCGACCCGACCCGCCGTCGCGACCTGGCCGGTGCCGACGTCGCGCCTGCACCGGTATGACGGGTGGGTGATGTTCCTGTCCGAATGTCGAAGTGCAGGGGTATCATCAGCGGTGCACGCGGGGCCAAGTTTTGCCGGTGTTCGGCCTGCCAATTCTTTTACATGAGGTCCCAACTGGTCGATAACGTGAAAATCGGGCGAGGCCGTGGGTTTTTGGCGGTTCTTGGGTGCAAACACCGGATTGGCGTGGGTATGTTCGTGGGACGCGCCGGACTTGATGGATCGGCGACCAGTGGTGGTTGAACTCGGCCGAGGGAGACTTCGATGGGGACGACGGATGCACCAGAACCCCGACCGACGTCGGGTGGAGGCTGCAGCGCCGGGGTGATGGGGGGGCAGGACTCGAACCAGCGTGCCGGTCGACTGACGGTCTCGGTAATCGTGCCGGCGCACCACGCCGACACGCGTTTCGAGCGTTGCCTAGCGGCGTTGGTCGGCTCGATCCGACCCGTCGACGAGGTCATCGTGGTCGCTGACGGCGATGTGGATCGGGTGATGGCCCTGGCCCGTGACGCCGGCGCCAAGGCGATCCGCACCGTATCGCAAAGCGGGCCGGCCACGGCACGCAACTTCGCGGCTCGCCACGCCGACGGCGACGTACTTTTCTTTGTTGATGCCGACGTCGCCGTCCACCCCGACGCGATCGGCCGTATCCTTCTCGTCTTATCGGATGAGCCGGACCTGGCGGCCGTGGTCGGATCGTACGACGACAAGCCGGCGGAAACCAATTTCCTCTCCCAGTACAAGAATCTGTTGCAGCACTACGTACATCAGATCGCGCATTGCGACGGGTTTACTTTCTGGGGCGCTTGCGGCGCGATTCGACGGGACGTGTTTGAAAAACTGGGTGGGTTTGACGAGAGCTACAGGCGCCCATGCATCGAAGACATAGAACTGGGTTATCGCCTGCGCGCCGCGGGACAGGCAATCCGGATGTGCAAGGACCTTCAGGTCACGCACCTGAAGCGATGGAATCTGGGGTCACTGCTGCGATCAGACGTCTTGGACCGCGCGGTGCCCTGGACGCAGTTGATCCTTCGTAAAAAACGGTTTGACAACGATCTTAACATCAGCATGTCGAGTCGGCTGTGTGTGGTCATGTCGTTTCTGCTTCTGGGCGCGTTGGCCTTGTCGTGGTGGTGGCCAACGTTGGTGGTGGTGGCGGTGGTGGCCGTGGCGGGACTGTTGCTGATGGACTTGCCCCTGATTCGCTTCTTCGCCCGCAAGCGCGGGCTGCTGTTCGCCTTGTGCGCAATTCCGTATCACTGGCTCTATTACTTGTACAGCGGTGTGGCGTTTGTGATTGGCACGGTCCTGTATTTCATGAAGGTGTTTTTCACCCCGTGAAGCATCAAGCCGAGTCGCGATCTGCTGCTGTACGCTGATCGGAATGAGGCCGTCGGGTGTACATGCCACGTCGGATCGGAATCGGTGGCACCGTTCGTGCAGATGCTGCGCTGCTTTGCCAACGAACTTGGCGTGCCGTTTGTCCTCGCCGGTTGCCACGCCCCGCGATGTCGTCGCGCGGCCCGGGGCATGGTACAGAGACGCGGGGCAACTGGAAGCCGTGACCGGCGACGCCGGGTTTCTTGATCGCCACGCTACCAAGGTGTAAAAGGGGATTGGAAGATGCCCTACTCGCCCGCTGACATCGCGATGGCCGAAAACCGTACGTTTCCCGCCCCGACGTGGGCGAAAAACATCACCCACGCCCACCAGGGACCGTGGGTAGGTATTTATCCGGTCATCGATCGTGATAATCCAAAGACCATGGTCAGCCGGGCCGAGCAGTTCGTCAGTGACGGCCACCGGATCGGCCATGGGCAATCGACGGAGATCAAGAGATTGCCAGACAGTGCAGCCCATGATGATGCGGTCTGATGCGACGATGCAACCGGTACGGGTCGCCGTGATTGGCTGCGGCCACATCGCGCAGCACATGCACCTGCCAATCCTACATGCGCTGCGGAGCGCGCAGCTTGTTGCTGTCGCCGACACCGACACCGACGACTCCCGGCTCGTCGATGCCTGCCGACTTGCACCGGAGGCGACCGGTTACGGTGATTATCTACCACTGCTTGAGCGGGCGGACGTCGAGGCTGTGTTCGTTTGCCTTCCCACTCATTTGCACGCGGCGGCGGCGCAGGCGGCGATGGCCGCCGGCAAGCATGTCTATCTGGAAAAACCGATCGCCGCGAATCTCGAAGACGCCCGGACCGTGATTGAGGCGTCACGCCTCAGCAAAGTAACATCAATTATCAGCTTCAATTATCGGTTTGACCCCGTGTACGCGGCGGCGCGGCGCCGGATAGCGGATGATGAGGTGGGTCAACTCACCGGTGTACGCACCATCTTCACCACCGCTGCGAGCGAAGTGACCGCCTGGCGGCAGAGCCGGCGACTCGGCGGCGGCGTGCTGCTCGAGATCGCGTCCCACCACATCGACCTGATGAGATTCCTGTTCGGCCGGCCGATCGAGAGGGTGACCGCCGACGTACGTTCACAACGCAGCGAAGATGACACGGCCACACTGCACCTGGCGGGCGGCCTGCTCGTGCAGTCGTTACTCTCGACCTGTGCAGTGGAAGCGGATCGCGTGGAAATCTACGGTGACGGTGGGCTGTTGAATGCCGAGCGATTTCCTGCCGGAGCCGTCGAGATGACCGGCACAAGCGTGAGATTGATCCGCGTCAAGCGGTTGCTGTACGCGATGCGTCGGGCGGGCCAGAGCCCGTACCTGCATCGGGTATTGCTGGGTCGTCACGAGTTTCCGTCCTGCCCGGCGGCGTTCTCGCACTTTCTTGATGCCGTTCGCGGCCACTGCCCCGCAACGCCCACGCTCGACGACGGGCTCGAGAGTCTGGCCGTCGTCATCGCGGCCGAGCGATCGGCCAGGACCGGTCGAAGCATGGCGGTGAAGGATATTCCGTGTGAGAGTCATGATCATCAATGATTAGGCCACGCCGGCCGCGGGTCATGCTTGCGCTGCTAGGGCCGCGACGCGTGGTTGCAGCCGTCCAATCCATTGGCGTGTTGGCGGCGACTCGCCGAGTGCTTCCGCGACGATGTCGACAGGCTATGCCGATTAACCGGTCAACAGTTTAAGGAGTGGCGGATCAACTAGCCGAAAAATATTTCGGCGGTCGACAGAGAAGTGACATGTTGCCGAACCTGATCATTATTGGCGCGCAGAAATGTGGCACCACGGCCCTGCACTACTACTTGGGCCTGCACCCGCAGATCCGCATGTCGGCCGACAAGGAATTGAACTTCTTTGTGGGTGATAGGAACTGGCGACGCGGGCGGCGTTGGTATGAAAGGCAGTTCCGCGGCTGGGCGGACGTGCACGGCGAGGCCTCGCCCTCGTACACCAACTACCCGCGGTTCAAGCGGGTCGCCGAGCGCATGCATGACATGATTCCCGACGCCAAACTCATCTACCTCGTCCGGGATCCGATTGATCGTATCGTGTCGCATTACATCCATTCATTCTCGGATCGCAGAGAGCACCAGCCGTTCGCCGAGGCCTTGGGGGACATGGACCAAAGCCTGTACGTCCAGCGCAGCCGATATTTTCTGCAGACTTCACGGTTTCTCGAATATTATCCGATGTCACGGATACTCATCGTGGATCAGGCGGATCTTTGGGAGCACCGGCGGGAGACGTTAGCGAAAACATTTGCCTGGCTCGGCGTGGACAGCACGTTTTACTGCGACAAGTATGGGCGCGAGAAGCACGAGAGTGCGGACAAGCGACGCAAGAACCCGATTGCCTACTGGATGAAGCGGATATCCGAGACCCGGCCTGCCAAAATGGTGTCGTCTGATGCGCGCAAGAAGATCGGCAGGGTGCTGTATCGCCCGTTCTCCAGAGATATAACCACACCCGTTGTGGATGAGTCAATGAAAAGCCGGCTCGTCAACGCCTTGAGTGGCGACATTAGCCAGTTCCGCAAGCTGGCGGGGATGCCGTTCGACCGGTGGAGCGTGTAGTCACAGGAAGACTGCCTTGCAAGTCAGTGAAATAAAACGAAGCGGCCTG
>CAUYYV010000099.1:0-10476 GCA_963577075.1 Phycisphaerae bacterium | reverse complement strand
AATCTGTCGTTACGCGGCATCTGCGATCACCTCTGTTCGGCCGTGTCGCATGTGGCGATACGGCCGCAGTCCTATTGGGCAAGGGCAATGCCAACACCGCGACGGATTGCCTCGGCGGTTGCGGCGAGGCTGCGACATATATACATAACTAATGGTTATTACGTTGTTTGTGGTTTTGGTGGTCGCCGGCGATGCACAATTTACGCGGCCGATCTTTGGACAGGCGCAAAACCGACGCAGCGCAAGGATTGCCGGTGACGCGCACGTTGTGCGCTGCGCTGGTACTGACGATCTTCACTTCAATAAATGCCGGTGGCGGGCGAGTATCCGGGTAAGTTGTGTTTTGAGTGATGGCGTGGACTTGGGCTTGTCCATGCCTCGCCCTACGGCAATGAGCAGGCGTACCAACCCGCGATAGTCGTTGAGGCTGATATATTCGGCCGCAATACGCTTTTTGAATGGGTCCATGTTGTGGTAATTGCCCAGTGGCAGGCAAACACAGCCCGTCGTGTATCCGAATGCGCAAAACGCTGTCGCTTCACAGGATCCACCGACCATGAGTTTGCGCTGCCAATTGAATGCCGGGTCGCATTGCTCGATGCCCTGGGCGATCCCACAGAGGCTGCGTGTCAGGTCGGGATCGAACGTGCTGAGGCGGTCGCCGATGCGCACGATGGGCCCGCCACCGATCGGAGATTCAGGGAAGCTGCGTGAGTTTTCGAGCACGATTAGTCGGGCACGCTTGGGCAGCAGGGCGGTTTGGCACACAGCGGTGGCGCCGACGAGTCCGATCTCTTCGCAGCGGGTCAGCAGCACGCGTACGTCAGGCCGGCGGGCGGCTTTGCTCTTGTGAATCTCGTCGAAGGCGGAGATCGCCGCGGCTACGCCAGCCAGATTGTCGGCCGACAGCGTGTGCAGCAGACCGGTGCGGATATGCTGGCGACCGGTATCCCACGTCAATACGTCACCAGGCCCCGCTTCAGCGGGCGCGCCGAAGCGCACGGAGACGATCTTTTCACCTTGCGGGTCCCGGGTCGGGCCTTTGGCAGTGCATTGCACAACGCCTCGCCGCGGCGGTTTATCGTCGTGATGGAGCATTACATTTGAGCCATTGAAAAACTCACCATGTACACCGCCGCGAAACTCCGCTTTCACTTCGTTTGGGCTGATGATCTTGCGGACGACAAAGGCCGGGTGATCCATGTGCGCGATGAAATATATTGGTTTCGTCGATCGCGATCTGCGCCGTCGCAACTCCAGGTTGCCGAATCGATCCGTGTACAACGCGACGTTTCGCCGCCGTGCGGCCCAGCGACGCACCCACTCGATCACGCGGTCCTCACGCCCCGAGGCCGTGGGTGTACGTGTCAGTTCCAGCAGCCAATGTTCGTGTTTGTCCATGTGTCGAGCGATGCCTGCGGTTTGCAGTACCATGGTAGCAGGGCGCGATGATAGAGCGTGATACAGAACGATGAGTGATGACGACTTTGCGATCGTGGCCGAGGCCCTGCTCGTTGTGCGTGGGCGGACGACGATTCTCGATCATGTCAGTTGCACGATGGCGGCCGGTCAGTGTACGGCGATCCTCGGCCCCAACGGTTGTGGCAAGACGACGTTGGCGCGTGTGCTGACCGGGCACGTGTTTCTCTCCGGGGGTGTCGCGCGGGTGTTGGGCGAGGTGATCGGCCAGACGGACATCCGTGCGCTTCGCAAACAGGTCGGCATCGTGAACCCGACGACGGACTCCGCGTCCAGCCATGTCAGCGGCGCGGTGGTCGACGCCGACCTGAGCGCCCGCGACGCCGTGCTCACCGGTTTCTTCGCCACCGTAGGGCTGTATGACCGACCGACCGATGCACAGCGTCAGCGCGCCGACCAATTGCTCTGTGAGGTCGGGTTGGCCGATCGTCGCGATCTGCGCTTCGCGCTTTTGTCGACGGGCGAGCAGCGTCGCTGCCTGATCGCCCGGGCGTTGGTGCACGTACCGAGGTTGTTGATTCTCGACGAGCCGACGGCCGGGCTCGACCTTGCCGGACGCGAGCACGTGTTGGCCACGATCGAGTCGATCCTCGCCGGGCCCGATCCACCTGCCGTGCTGATGATTACGCATCACGTTGAGGAACTTTCACCGCGCACCGCACAGGTGCTGCTGATGAAAAAGGGCCGATTCCTCACCGCCGGCCCGCCCGAGCGGGTCATCACGCCCGAGTCGCTGACCGAGACATTCGACACCACGGTATACGTGACGCGTCGCAACGGGAGGTTCTGGCTTGAGGTGCTGCCCGAGGCGTGGATCGAACTGGCTGACCGTCGCAAAACCATTTAATGGGGGAACTTACCCGTGCACCTGACTCACACCGCGATCCGAAATACGGGCCACTGCGTCGTCGCCCAATATTTTCGTTATAATCCTGCGCCATGACGGACAAAAATAAACCGATTGTTGGCATCGTCATGGGCAGTGCTTCCGACGCCCCGACGATGCGTAAGTGCGCAGATGTGCTCGACGAACTTGGTATCGCGTGGGAAATGAAGATCTGCTCGGCCCACCGCACGCCGCAACGCGCCCATGAGTACGCTACGACCGCGGTGCAGCGTGGGCTGAAGGTGATCGTCGCCGGTGCCGGCATGTCGGCCCATCTGGCCGGTGTCATGGCGTCGCTGACGCACCTGCCCGTCCTGGGCGTGCCCATGGAAGGCAAGATCGCCGGCGGGCTCGATGCGGTGCTGTCAACCTGCAACATGCCGCGTGGTATTCCCGTCGCCACCATGAGTCTCGGCAACCACGGCGCCATCAATGCCGCACTCTTTGCCGCTGCCATCCTCGCCGTTGGCGATTCGCAGATCGAAGCGGAACTCAAAGCCTATCGCGAAAAGCAGACCGCTTCGGTGGCGGAGCAACCGCCCGCGTAACGTTGACGCTCTATGGTTTCCAATTGCGGCGCAAGTACAGGGCGTTGAGGACGACGCAAATCGAACTGGCCGACATGGCGGCTGCGGCGTAGATCGGTGAGAGCAGATTCCATGCGGCGACGGGGATCAGCACCAAGTTATAGGCGAACGCCCAGAACAGGCCGGCGTAGATGCGGCGCATGGTGGCGCGGCTGAGTGTGATGGCGCGCACGAGGCCGTGCAGATCGCCGCCCATGAGAATGATATGGCCGGCATTGGCGGCGATGTCGGTGCCGATGAAACCGGGTTTCGGATTTCGGATTCCGGGTGTCGTGGTGGGGGAGGGTGCCATAATGGCGATGCCGACATCGGCGGCGGCCAGCGCGGGTGTGTCATTGACGCCGTCGCCGACCATCGCGACGACACCGCCTTGCTCTTTCAGTTGCTTGACTTTCTGATGTTTGTCCGCGGGCAGCATCTCGGCGAAATAGTCGTCGAGTTCGAGTTGCTCAACCACGTGTTGGGCGGATTGGGCGCTGTCGCCGGTCATCATGATGATTTTGAGACCGAATTTCTTGCGCAGGGTCGTGATGACCTCTTTTGCTTCGGGCTTGATCGCGTCGGTCAGGCCTATCAATCCCATCGCCCAACCGTCGAGCGCGACGGCCACGACGGTGCGACTGGTGGCGCGCATCTGCTCGCGCTGCTCGATCAGTTCATCAATGTTGCGTACCCGCTGATCACGGAGCGTGGGTATGCGGCCGATGATCACGCCTAACCCGCCGGTGTGACCGGTGACGCCGCCGGCCGTGATGCTCTGAAAATCACTGATCGGATCGGGTTCGATGCCTTGTTGCCGCGCGTGCTCGACGATGGCGTGTGCGATCGGGTGGTTGCTGTGCGATTCGACCGACGCGGCCAGACGCAGCAACTTCTGCTGGTCAATTTGGTCGTCTAGGCTGATCACTTCGCTGACGGTGAGATGCCCAACCGTGAGCGTGCCCGTCTTGTCGATAATGATGTGGCTTAGCCGACCGACGCGTTCGAGTGCGGCGGCGTCCTTGATCAATATGCCGTGGCGCGCGCCCAGGCCGGTGCCGACCATGACAGCCATCGGTGTCGCCAATCCCAAAGCGCATGGGCAGGCGACGATCAGCACGGCGATCATCGGCATCACCGCCACCTGCCAGTCGCCGCCCAAGATGCCCCAATAAAGAAACGTTTGTGCCGCGATGAAGATCACGATCGGCACGAACACCGACGCGACCTTGTCGGCGATGCGTTGCACGTTCGCCTTCGATGCCTGTGCCTCGCGCACGAGTTGGACGATTTGTGCCAGCAGTGTCTGCCCGCCGGTACGCACGGCCCGCATGCGCAACGTGCCGGTGAGGTTGACGGCGCCACCGATGATCTCGCTGCCGTCGCTCACCTCGACGGGCTCGCTTTCGCCGGTCATCATCGACTGATCAATGCTCGATCGGCCCTCGGTGACGATGCCGTCGGCGGGCAGGCGTTGGCCCGGCTTGACCAGCAGGCTGTCGCCAGGCACGATCTGGTCGATCGGCACGGTAATCATCCGCCCCTGGCGCAGGACGGTCGCCTCCGCCGGCTGCATGCGCCATAGGCCGACGACGGCGGCCATCGCGCTCGAGCGGGCGCGATGCTCGAGCAGCCGGCCGAGTCCGACGAGCACGAGAATCATCGACGACGTGTCGAAATACAGATCGCCTCCACCGCGCAGCACGGCGGCCACGCTGTAGGCAAAGGCAACGCTCGTGCCCATGGCCACGAGCGTGTTCATATCGGCGCGCAGGCGCCGCGTCGCCGACCACGCAGCGCGGTAAAACGCCAATCCCAGCACGACCTGCACGGCCGCCGCCGCCGCCAGTTGCACCCACCGTGACCAGTTTGCGTCGACGTGCATCAGTAGCATGACCACCACCGCTGCGATCGCAGCGCCCAGCCAGGTGTTCCATTGGCGAGCCGTGACCGCCTGTTCGATCCTTGCATCGAACTCGGGCTCGTTGGGCGTGGTCGCCAGATCACCCTTGAAACCCGCACGCACCACCGCTTCGATCAGCGGGGCCGGATCGCGCATCGATCCGTCGTGATCGACCCTGGCCTCGCCCGTAGCAAGGTTCACCGACGCACGCTCGACCCCCGACACGCCGCAAAGCTGCTTTTCGACCGATCCGACGCAGCTGGCGCAGTGCATGCCTGTTACTTTCAGAAGCGTTGTGGCCATCGGGCGGTATTATAGGTTGCGGCGGCGCCAATTACATGTTCTGATGCGATCTCTGATACACGCCATACACCCAACGCACGAGGCGAAGCCCGTCGCTAAACGTGAGGAATACGATGGACGATCAGACGGTCACGATCGACGCATTCCAGAGGTTCATTGCCGACCGCTACTACAAAACCGACGCGGCCCGCGGCACGCCGGCGACGTTTATGTGGTTCATCGAGGAGATCGGCGAGCTGGCCACCGCGTTGCACAAGGCGGCCGGCGAGGGCGGCGAAACCTCGGGCGGCGACAACCTGGAAGAAGAATTCGCCGACGTGCTCGCCTGGCTGTGTACGCTGGCCAACATCAACGACATCAACCTGGCCGAGGCGGTATCCAGGAAATATCTGCACAACGCCGGCCCGAAGGGGCACAAATAGCGATGGTTCGTGCTCCGGATCGCGAACGGAGTTGAATGGCCGTTATTCTTCGATGCGTTGTTGGTTGGGGGCCACGCGCAAGCTTGCCATCCCAAGATCGATGAGGGGAGGGGGAGCCGGAACTCACCTGGCGATTTTCGATCGGTTGACGTTGATGTGGATGTCGAGTTTGGCGGCTTCGGGTTTGTCTAGGATTCGGCGTACTTGGCGGGCAATGCCGCTGGCGTCGATGCCGGCGCGGCTGAGTTGCCCGGCGCGGCTGTCCTGGTAGAGCCACTTTTCGGGCATGCCGTGGCGGTGGATCAGATCGGTCGCCAGGCGGGCTTCGTTGCAGGCCTCGAGCACAGTCGAGCCGAACCCGCCCGGCAGTGTGTGGTCCTCACTGGTCAGGATGGGTGTGCCCGATTTGATCAAGCGGCGGACCAGATCGAGGTCGATCGGCTTGGCAAATCGTGCGTCGTAGATTGCCACATCGTAGCCCTGCACTTCAAGCTGCGCGCAGGCGTTGGCCGCCTCGTACACCTGCGTGCCGTAGGCGAGGATGGCCAGGTCCGGCTTCGCACCTTTGGCCGGCTTGACCAGCACGGCCTTGCCCAACTCGAACGGCGGGGTCGTTTCGTGCAGCGGCTTGTCGGCCACCTTGTCGCGCGGGTAGCGGACAAACGACGGTCCGTCTTCGTAGCTACGCATAAAGTCGAGCGAAACGCGCATGGTTGGTTCGTCACTGGGCGCCAGCAGCACTGCCTTGGGAAACACGCGATACATCGAGATGTCCATGAAGCCGTGCATGATCGCGCCGTCGCCGCCGACGTAGCCGGCCCGATCCATGCACACGCGCACGGGCAGGCCCTGCAACGCCACATCCTGAAACACCTGGTCCAAAGCCCGCTGGGAAAAGGTCGAGTAGACGGCGAAGAACGGCTTGAGGCCCGACTTGGCCATTCCGGCGCACATGTCCATCGCGTGTGATTCGCACAGCCCGGTGTCCAGCGTGCGGTCGGGGAACCTAAGCATCACCTTGTCTAGGCCCGTGCCGTCCGGCATCGCAGCCGTGACGGCGACAATCTTGTCATCCTTTTCCATCTGCGCGATCAACGCGTCGGCAAAAGCCGCGGTGAACGATCGCCCCGAGCTTTTCATTTCCACGCGGCAGTCTTGGACGACAAACGGCTTGGGTGAATGAAACTTGAAAGCGTCGTCCTCGCTGAACTTGAATCCCTTGCCCTTGGTCGTCTTGCAGTGCAGCAGCACGGGGCCCTCGAAATCCCTGACCTCGTTGAGCATGTTGATGAGCGTGGGGATGTCGTGCCCGTCGATGGGTCCGAGACAGAGGATGCCGAACTGCTCGAACATGTGACCGTCGAAGACGGCGGCCTTCATCATCTCCCCGGCGCGATGGTAGAGGGCTTCGAGGTGCGACCCGCCGGGCAACCGGCTGAGCACCTTGTGGGCGCGCTTCTTCAAGTCGCTGTAGGTCGGGTTGACGCGGATGCGGTCGAGGTATTGGGCCATGGCCCCTCGCGGCGGTGCGATGGCCATGCCGTTGTCGTTGAGAACGATCAGGAACTGGCGCTTGAGCGTACCGGCGTCATTGAGCCCTTCCATGGCCACGCCGTTGACGATCGATGCATCGCCGATCAGGGCCACAGCGCGGCGGTCGCCCTGGCCGAGCATGGCGTCGGCGCGGGCCATGCCCACCGCTGTCGAAATCGACGTGCCGGCATGACCGACGCTGAACAGGTCGTAGGGCGATTCGCGCGGCTCGGGGAAGCCGGCCATGCCGCCGTGCTGCTTCAGCTTCGACAGCAGGTCCTGACGACCGGTCAGCAGTTTGTGAGGGTAGCATTGATGGCCGACGTCGAACAGTAACCGGTCGTAACTGAAATCGAAGACATAGTGCAACGCGATCGTCAGATCGACCACGCCGAGGTTCGGCGCCAAGTGGCCACCGGTCATGGCGACCTGATCACAAATCGCCTGGCGAGTTTCCTGCGCCAGTTGCGGCAGGTCGGCCATGTTGACCCGCTTGAGGTCGGCAGGGCCCTTGATCGTCGGGAGGATCGCGTCAGACATGCCTTGGCTACCTTTCATCAAACGATCCTTACGACGAGAATCAACGCCCGAAGGTCGGCTGCATCCACCGAACCGCCTTGCCCTTGACTGTACGGCGTGTCGCGGCGGTCTTGTTTGTTGCAGCCCGGCTCATCGAAAACCTTTTCATGTCGCCCAATAACCGAACACGGACTCAGCAGGTCCGCAATGCCATGTAATCGCACAAGTCTCGCAGTGGCTGTGCTGATCGGCCAAGTGATTCTATCGCCTCGAGCGCCGTCGTGCGTAACCGTTGTACTTGCCCTCGGCTCTCGTCGACTCCCATCAGTCCCGGGTACGTTAGTTTGCCTTGGTCGGCATCCTTGTTCGCCGCCTTGCCCAGTTGGTCGGTTGTTTGTGTTACGTCGAGCAGATCGTCGACGATTTGGAACATCAGGCCGATCGCCTCGCCGTAACGGGTGACGGCGGCTAGTTGCTCTTCCGACGCTGCGCCACAGATTGCACCCATTCGGCAGGCGCAGCGGATCAGGGCGCCGGTCTTGTGCCGATGGGTCGTGCGCAGCCGATCAAGATCGTTCGTGCCGGCCGGGAAATCGGGCAGTGTGTCGTAAACCTGGCCGGCGATCATGTCGTTGGTCGCTCTGCTCAACTCGACGACAATCCGGCCGGTTCGCCCGGTCGGCTCGACCCGCTGGGCGACCAGTTCGAAGGCCAGCGCGAGCATGGCGTCGCCGGCCAAGACCGCCATCGCCTCACCGGCGTGGCGGTGCAGCGTCGGGCGCCCTCGGCGAAGATCGTCGTCGTCCATCGCCGGCAGGTCGTCGTGGACCAGGCTGAAACAATGAACCATTTCGATCGCCGCCGCGGCCGCCATCGCGTCATCGGCGTGGCCGCCGACCGCCTCGCCGCACAGCACCGTCAGTATCGGACGCAGCCGCTTGCCCCCGCCAAGCAAGCTGTATCGGATTGCCTGGGCAAGGTTGGTCGGCAGAGGACGATTATCGAGAAACGCAGCCAGATAGGCTTCGACCCGCACTGCCGTCTGGCGTAGTGCAACTGTATCGATGCCGGCAGAAGCTTCTTTTGTTTTGGCGATCGTGCCCATCCGGGTACTCGGCTAAACCCAGTGACGCAACGATTATACGCGGTGGAGCCGCTGTCAACAACGGCCGATCAACCGGGTTGGGCCGCGGCCTGGGCGACCCATCGAGCCACGGTTGCCGCGCCGTCGGGCGGTGCGTGCCGGCCCAGCATGTCGGCCATCCGCTGGAGGCGGGCGGTGTCACTTAACAGTGACCGCAACAGTGGTGCCATTTGTTGGGCATTGGCCGTCGCTTCTGCATGGTCGTCGATCATGACAGCGCCGCCGGATTCGACCAGTGGTAACGCATTGAGCCTCTGGTGTTGATCCTTGTGAAATGGGTAGGGCATGAACACGGTGGGCACGGCGTTGACGGCCGCCTCGGCCACACCACCCGCGCCGGCGCGGCTGATCGCCAGCGTCGCCGCCGACCACGCCAGGCCCATCTGATCGCAGAACGCTGTGACCTGGGCATTGATGGCGCATGCGTTGTACTGGGTTCGCAGTTTAGCCTCATCGGTCGGACCCGACAGGTGCAGCACCTGCCAGTTGCTGTCAATCACGCTGCGCTGGGCCAACTCGATCATCATGTCGTTGATCGTCTGCGCACCCTGGCTGCCGCCGCAGACCAGCAGGGTTTCAAGGTTGGGCTTCAAGCCGAGATGACGCCTGGCTTCATCGGGGGCGACGCCCGGCCGGGCGGCGCGGCGAATCGGCATGCCAATCCGTTCGGCCTCGACCCAGTGGGGCACGTCAAACACGCTGAAGACCTTGCCGACGCGGCGGGCGAGGTAGCGGTTGGCTTTGCCGGACACGGCGTCGAGGTTCACCAGTGCGGTGGGCAGACCCACGCGTCCGGCCGCAATAATTGCTGGTCCGCTGACGAATCCCCCTGTCGCAACCATCGCTGCGACGTTCAACTGTTCGATCAGCCGTGCCGTCGTCTTTACGCTGGCGCGCCACCGCGACAGCCAGCCGGCCCATGACAACCACCGCATGGTCAACGGGCTGACCGGCAGTGCCGTAAAGTCGACTTGCTGCTTATCCAGAAGCTGCGCGTCCAGCGGTCGGCTCGAGACGAGCATTTGGACCCCAAGGTGTGGGCTGTGCTGGGCGAGCTGTTCGGCGATCGCCAAGTTCGGGAAGATATGTCCGCCGGATCCACCGCCGGCAAACAGAATCGTCGGGGCTGTCGACGGTGTCATCACACTATCTTACGTTTACCGGCAAACCCGGGTGGAGTCGGTTCGGGGATCGGGCGATACTCCACCTCATCGTACTGATCGCTCGTCTGATCGAACGACGCGACCAGTCCAATGCAAAAGGCCGTGACCACCCAGCCCGTGCCGCCCGCACTTAGCAGCGGTAGCGCGATGCCCTTGGTGGGCACGACGACCGTCACCACGGCGATGTTGAGTAGCGACTGCAAGGCGATGGTCGTCATCACGCCCAGTATCAGCAACCGTGGGAATGACTCGCTGCGGCCGCGCAGGATGCGCAGGGCCGCCCACAGCAGTGCCAACAGCAGCACCGCCACGAGCAATGCGCCGGCGAGGCCCAACTCCTCGCAGATCACGGCAAAGAGAAAATCGGTCGTGTCTTCGGGCAGGTACCCGAATTTCTGGATGCCCCCGCCCAAGCCCCGGCCGCCGACGCCACCCTCGGCGATCGCCAGCATCGATTGGATAGGGTGGTAGCCAATGCCCTGCGGATCGGCCCACGGATCGACAAAGGCGATCAGTCGCGCCATGCGGTACGGTTGGGTCCATATCGCGGCGGCGATC
>CAUYYV010000098.1:0-10536 GCA_963577075.1 Phycisphaerae bacterium | reverse complement strand
GCCTCGGCCGTCAGCGCGTCGATCGTTTTCGAGCGCATCTTGCCGCGGATCGACGGGATCGTACAGAACGTGCAGTTTTGGTTGCACCCCTCACTGACGCGCAGGTAGGCATAATGGCGGGGCGTCAGGCGCAGGCGGGCGGCGTCCGACTCGAAATATCCCTCGGCGTCGAGGTTGCGATCCCGCTTGGCGATCTGCGCGTTGGCCGCGATGCTCGAATAGACGGGCAACTCGACGCTGGATGCGGTTCGTGGACGCGATTCCACCCTCACGGCGTCGACGATCCGGTCGCGGTCGAATACGCCGACCATCGCGTCGATCTGTGGGCACCAGTCGAGCAGCCGGGCCCGGTGGCGCTGGACGAGGCAACCGGCGACCACCAACCGCTGGCACCGGCCCGTATCCTTCAGTTGGGCGGCACGGTGCAATTCCGTCAGCGACTCCTGACGCGACGCCTCGAGAAACCCGCAGGTGTTGACCACGATTGCGTCCGCCTCGGTCTCGTCGCTGACGGGCACGAGGCCCGCCTCGGCCAGCAGGCCCAGCATCTTTTCGCTGTCCACCAGGTTCTTGGGACAACCCAAGCTCACCAGTGCAACCGTTGTGATCGGGCGAGGCGAGCCGATTCGATTGTGGGAGGCGGTCACCATAACCTGCTTATTCTACATGAAGTGTGTAAAGGTGACATGGCAGCGATAAGCCCAATAATCCGCTGTCACGCCGCACGCAGGCTGTATCAGGCACTTTTTTTTATTTGTGCTTGCATCGGACCCACCGATAACGTTACTATGGATATGTCTCCTCGCGGGGGATGAGCACCTAGGGCAGATGGATTTTCCGGTGGCTCGATAGAGAGCCAAAGTTCTTTCTCATGCGATCATTGACCAACTGGGTCGCGAGGCGCTCGTAAGCTGACACCCCATGGCGGTGCCGATGGCTGGC
This sequence comes from Phycisphaerae bacterium, assembly GCA_963577075.1. GTDB lineage: Bacteria > Planctomycetota > Phycisphaerae > Phycisphaerales > Phycisphaeraceae > CAUYYV01. The sequence goes on along the minus strand of CAUYYV010000098.1, from coordinate 9,594 downwards.
CGGTCTGACAAGGATCGAGCCGGACAGCCCATCATCGCCCGGTTCAGTTGCACCCGATGTCACAACAAACCGGCATCCTTGAAATCTGGTCGGGCGAGAGCGGCCGTCTGCGCGAGCTGAAAGGCACGCTCGTCGCCACGCCGCGTGACCCAGTTGTCCCACGCGAGTTGGTCGAACGGCTGGCACTGCGTCCGGGCCTCGAGTTGGTGGTGGAGGTCGGCCGGCCCATGCGCGGCGGTAACAACCAGCAACACACGGCCAAGCAGGGTGGAAGAAACAAGAAGAAAAGGAAAAAGAAAGCCAAGGCCAACCCGATCGACAGCGGCGCATGCATAGTTAAACAAGTACTCAAGATCGACGATGTTGAACCACAGCAGTGGGCCGACAATCATCGTAAGTTCGAGGATCTGACCACGGTAGATCCCACGCCGCGAATGACGCTCGAACACCCCGGCTGCCCGCCGGCATGCCGGTTGATCGACATGTTCTGCCCGATCGGCTACGGCACGCGTGGAATGATCGTCTCGCCACCCAAGGCAGGCAAGACCACGCTGTTGCATAACATCGCTGCCGGTGTCAAGCACAATCACCCGGACGTCGAGGTCATCGCCCTGCTGATAGACGAACGGCCCGAGGAGGTCACCGACTTTCGCCGCAACGTCCCCTGCATGGTGCTGGCCAGCTCGAACGACCATGACACCGAGCGTCACGTGGGTCTGGCGATCCTCGCGATCGAGCGCGCCAAGCGGATGGCCGAGGCGGGCAACAACGTGATGGTGCTGCTTGACTCGTTGACCCGTGTCGGCCGGGCGTTCAACACGGCGCCGGGCATGGCCAACTCCGGGCGGACGCTTACCGGCGGACTCGATGCGGGCGCGCTGGCGATCCCCAAGCAGCTGTTCGGCGCCGCACGGCGGTTTGAGGAGGGAGGGTCACTGACCATCCTTGCCACCGCGCTGATCGACACCGGCAGCCGAGGCGATCAGGTCATCTTCGAGGAGTTCAAGGGCACCGGTAACATGGAGTTGATCCTCGACCGCAAGATCGCCGACCGTCGCCTGTTCCCCGCCATTGATCTGGCGGCGTCCGGCACGCGTAAGGAGCACCTGCTCATGAGTAAACATGAGTTGGAGACCATCTCAGCGCTGCGACGTCGGCTGATGAACATGCAACCGGGCATGCAGATCGAGCAATTGCTCAAAGCGCTCGAGCGATTCAAGACCAATTCTGAACTTGTCGGCGCCCCGCAGTCGCCCAGCAAGGTATAAGAGCAGCGGATATGTTTTTCAGGTTTTCCCGCGCCGTGCCCGTCGAAGCACAAGGCCGATCACACGCAGATTCAACAATTCCACGAACAGCGAAAACACCATCGCGAAGTATATATAGCCCTTGTCAACATGTGCGCCGAATCCCTCGGCGACAAGCATGACGCCGATCAGCAGCAGAAACGAAATCGCCAGCATTTTCATTGTTGGATGACGCTCGATGAATCGGCTGATCGCGCCGGCGAAAATAAGCATTACCATGACCGCGATTACGATCGCCACAATCATCACCTCGATGCGCCGGACCATGCCGACGGCCGTGATCACCGAATCAATAGAAAAGACGATGTCGAGCAGCATGACCTGCACGATCACGCCGATGACGGAGCCTGCTTGCTTTTTCGGCCCACCGTGACCAGCGTTGCCCTCGATCTTGTGGTGGATCTCGAATGTCGCTTTACCGATCAAAAACAAACCGCCGGCCAACAGGATCAGGTTGCGACCGGAGAACGGTTGCTCCGCCAAGGTAAACCACGGCTCCTCCAGCGCCATGATCCAACTGATTACAAACAGCAGTGCGATGCGCATGAGCATGGCCATGATCAGCCCGATCCGGCGCGCCACGGCCTGTGCCTTCGCTGGCAACCGGCCGGTGATGATCGCGATGAATACCACGTTGTCGATCCCGAGCACGATCTCCATCGCTGTCAGCGTCAGCAGGGCGATCAGGCTTTCCCACGACATCAGCAGTGGAACCGGTTCTGCGGCCAGCAACAGTACGTTCACGGTTATGCTCCGTCGATGGATTTGACGATTCGCGACCGCATCACCATAACAAAGATCCGTTGCCCCGGATCGTCCCGGAGTACATCGTCTTGGATTCGTCGAAGGCCATTGAACATGACGCAACGATGCTTGTCTGCCACCGCTGCGGCGTGACGCTGACGCCCGGCGCGGGCGACTTCTTTGTCGTGCGCATCGAAGCCGTGGCAGACCCGACCCCTCCCAACGTCTCTAGGGAAGACCTCGAGACCGACCTGCACAGCAGGGTCAACAAACTGATTGCACAGATGCAGGACCTGTCCGAACAGGAGTTGATCGACCAAGTGTACCGCCGATTGACAATCTATCTCTGCGCCCGCTGCCATAGCCACTGGATCGAAGACCCGGCGCGCTAACCTTTGCTTGGAATACCTGTTCCAAGCCGATCGCAGGTATCATTGAAGGAACACCGTCTTAAGCATGCCACCGAACGGTCGGGTAAAAGGGCAGATACTCGGTATTCGGGCTGATGCCGAGTATCTCATCGCCGCGCCAGTTGGATGGTGTAGTGGGTGGCGTCGATGTCTTCCTCGGTGGTGTGGCGGGCAGGTCATAGGTCAGCGTGATCGGGCCGGTGACCTGCTCCCCGCCGAAGAACGCGAACGTTCCCACCCGAAGGGGTGTCGCCGGGTGGCCGGCCGATTCGAACGCGACGGAATCCGGCGGCGCCCAGCCGGGTCCGCGGATCAATGGATGCTGCCGGTAGCGAAGCGTGGCCGTGACCGCCGTGCTGCCGCTGCGCGTCGAGCGGATCGAAACGTCCTGATCGTCGTAATCGAAGTGGAACTGCACCGTCAGACCGGTCGGCCAGCGACGACGATGGCCGACGAGACGCGGTGCCCGGTGACCGCCATGGACACGTTCGCGGTCGCTTATATCAGGCAGACACTCACCGCCAAGACGGTGGTCGATGCCATGCGCAGGGAGCGGTTCCGGGGTTAGCCTTTCGTGCACCCAAAAGCGCACTAGCGCAGCCATTTGTAGACCGGCGTGGTATTATGCATAGAAGCAACTCCGCGGGCAATCGAGGTCGCCAATTTTTCTCCGTGGCGCCGCATAGTTTAATTTGTTTGGAACTGTTGCCGGTGAACTCAACCCTGCCAAACCGCGCCAGCAGCACCCGCGTGGGATTCACGCTGGTGGAAATGCTCATTGTCATTACCATCATCGCGGTTATGGTGTCCCTGCTGTTGCCGGCGGTCAAGCGCTCAAAGGGCGTCGCGCTTAGGGCGCGCTGTCAATCGAATCTGCGCCAATGGCTGACAGCCATGATCACGTACCAAAGCGACTTCGGCGTTCTGCCCTACGCGATGGTGCAAAACACTTCATGGTCCGACCAATGGAATCGTACGCTCCGAAATTATGTGTCCTGTTCCATGACGGAAAGCGAACAGGGCCTCGGCTGCCCGCTGGGCAAGAACGTGATGAATGCAGAAAGTTGGACGGCCTATCACATCAACGGCAATGTCGCCTCACGCTGCCACATGGTCGGCGATCATCATCCCGAAACAGCCTACCTAGACCAGATGGTTCGCTATGACCTGGTGACCAAGCCGGGCATGACGCCGATGTTTCACGATGCCGGGCTCGTCGGCTCCAGCATCTACGTAAGCATGTTCGGGGAGGGAACCGATCTGGTCACTCCCGCCAACACCGAGCACTGGACATGGGTAGACGTGCGTGGCAGCAACATGGCGTTTCGGCACCTCAATACGGCCAATCTCGTCATGCTCGACGGCCACGTGGAAAGTCTGGCCGGCCGGTATCAGGGAGAGTTCTTCCCGTTTAATGCAAACAGCAACACGCCCAACGACCCCGACGCGCTCTACGCCGAGGGCAAGCCGTTCTTCTGGCACTACCGCCGCGACCCGTACAGGGTCTACTAAACGGAAAAACGACGAGTCCGATCCGTGCAGCAGGCGAAGCAGGTCGACAAGGTTGTTCACGACCAAAATGAAACTGGATGTGCCACGCGGTGATGACCCACGCCCACCCCTAGCGTGGCGGCAAAAAGCGGCACAGCACATAGATAGAAGGCTCGTGATACAGTGCCTTGCCCCCCAACCAGTGCGGACCGGCCCGCAAAAATAACCTGACTTCGTGTAAACTGCCCCACAGCTAGGTGTGGACGTAAGCCCCCGGGTTTATCGCGGACACGACGCTGATCGATGAAGGGCAGAAGGACGGCAACCGGTCGGTCCGTCCGGGTGCGAATTATGGCCTTGGACCATGATGCAGATTCGTGACGACACCGGCGCCCGGTCATCGACACCAACACACCAACCCAGTGCCAACGGCATTGATGGACGCTTCACACGCGCCACGGCAACGCTCACTCAGGCCCGTATGCTGCCCTTTGCCGCATTGGTGGTCGAACTTGCCGTACTGAACACGCTGATCTACGCGTTTCGGATTGAATCGCCCTCGTTTCGCACAATGATGCTATTGGCCTGTGGGGGCTTTCTCATCCATCATTGGCTGCCGCTGCGATGGCGGCTGCCTTTCTTCGTTGCCCTGTCCATCAGTAGCCTCCCCCTGATCGTCGGCGTCCAAGCGGGACTCTGGCTGTTGGGCCTCGGGTTGGTATTGATCGGTCTGTGCCACGTGCCGGTGCCTTTCATTGTGCGTGTGCTCATGTTGCTCGGCGTCGCCGGGGGCCTAGCCGCGATGCGCACAAAGTTGAAACCGGACAGCATGCCCGAAATGATCTGGCCCCTGCTCGGATCGATGTTCATGTTTCGGCTGATCGTATACCTTTACGACCTGAAGCATCGAGCGGCACCGGTCGGCTTCTGGAGGGCGCTGGCCTATTTCTTCATGTTGCCGAATGTCTGCTTCCCCCTGTTCCCGGTTGTCGATTACAAACTATTCTGCCGCAACTATTTTGACCGTGAAGAACTTGAGATTTACCAATCCGGCATCCGGTGGATACTCCGGGGCACAATTCACCTGTTGTTGTACCGATTCATCGATAAGTTTTTCTACGTACCGGGCCCGGATGTCGTCAGTCTCGGCGACGTGTTTCGTTTCATGGTGGGCAGTTACCTGCTTTATCTTCGGATCTCGGGTTTATTTCACATCGTCGTGGGCACGCTGCATCTGTTTGGATTCAACCTGCCTGAGATCAATCATCGCTACCTTCTGGCATCGAACTTCACCAACTTCTGGAGGCGTATCAATATTTACTGGAAAGACTTCATCATGAAGGTGGTCTTCTATCCAGTTTTGTTTCGCCTCAAGCCCCTCGGGCAGACCAGATCCCTCGTGCTGGCGACGATTGTCTCCTTTGTCGTGACCTGGTTGCTCCATTCGTATCAATGGTTCTGGCTTCGCAATAGTTTCCCGATCACTTTTCAGGATATCGTTTTCTGGGCGGTCCTTGGGTCCGTGGTCATCGTTAATGTTTTATCAGAATCTCGTTCGCGACAACTCCGGATGGCTGCGCGCACGAGCGAAGGGATTGGCGCATCGCTCATGTTGGCCGCCCAGACCATCGGTACTTTTCTGGTTATCTCCGCCCTGTGGTCGTTCTGGATAACCCCTTCGGCCGACCAATGGCTGGCCGTGATGAGCCAGGCACGCAACATGTCAGCTATTGATCTATTGCTGATCGTGGTGGTGCTTGGCATGCTCGGATTGGCGGTGATCTTCACGGGACGTAAGCGGTGCGACTTTAGTGTCGGCACGATCGAATCCAAGGCCATTCACCAAGGAGCGTTCTGGCGATCCGCGGTGACCGTGACCCTGGCGTCTGCCGCGTTGATTGGCTTGAGCAGACCGGAGATTCACTCGTTGTTCCATCCGACACCCGCCAGCATGCTGCGGTCCCTGCGCCGCGGCGGGTTGAACCCGTGGGAAGCCCGACTGCTGCACAAGGGTTATTACGAAAAACTTATAAATATTACGCCCTTGGAAGCTGCGTTCAAGGAGAATCGCAACTTCAACGGTCCTATACGACCGCGAGAAGACTACATGGTGTACGGGCTTGCTGAATCAGTATCGGTGGTGTTTGGCGAGGCTGTAATGACAACAAATCGATGGGGCATGCGCGACAGGGAATACGAGAAGATCAAACCCCCAAACACATATCGTATCGCCCTGCTCGGTGCCTCACGATCCATGGGATGGGGTGTCGCCGACAGCGAAACCTATGAGAATATCGTGGAGGACCGACTAAACGAGCATCGCCACAACGGCAAGCAGAGAAGATACGAGATTCTCAATTTTTCGGTCAATGGCTACGGCCCTGTACAGAAACGGATGGCGTTAAACGACAGGGCGCTTGAGTTTGAGCCCGATGCAGTTTTTTATGTGTCTCACGCCGCCGAGCTCGATTGGATTGTGGCCCGCCTTGCCACCGCGGTTCGCGCTGATCGGCCAATTCCCTATGACCGCTTGCGACAAATCGTAAGGTCCGCCGACCTGCACAAGGGCACCCGGCAAGAATTGATGACCGCCAAACTCGCACCCTACGCTTCCGAACTGCTGCAATGGGTGTATGGTGGCGTTGTGTCTGATTGCAGGGACAAAGGCATTGTGCCTTGTTGGGTGTACGTGCCCAACAATATCAAGGCAACTTCACATGGTACGCGCGAGGAGTTATTCAATCGAGCACGACGTGCCGGCTTTGTCATCATTGATCTTTCAGCCGCATACGACGGGGCGACCATCGAATCACTGCAGCTGTCGGATACGGACGGGCACCCGAGCGTATTCGCTCATTCCTTGCTCGCCGACACCCTGCATGCCAGGATTGAAGGCAGCCTGATTCTCAAAACCGCCGCCGTGACGGATGTCGGAACCGACACATGGCCACGTGAAACAACAGGAGTAACAGACATGCCTGATCTCTCACCCCAGGAGGTCGCAGCAGCGGTCAAGAAATACGTGCTCGATGAATTTCTGCCCGGGGAGAATCCCGACGAACTGACCGATGCGACGGAGCTGATTACCACCGGTATTCTGGACTCGATCGGCATACTGAAGTTCGTGACTTTTGTCGAGGAACAGTTCGCCGTCAAGGTCGAAGCCCATGAGGCGGACATCGAGCACTTTAATTCAATAAGGGACATCAGCAACTTGGTCATGTCAAAAAAGAGCGATTAATTGCACGGTGCCGCTTGGGTTCAAGAATTCGGGATTGCGCGGCAGACGAGTGTACTTCGAGACCCCGGAGCAAACCGCGGGTACAAGGCCGTAACACCTAACGCTGATCGATTTCGTATCTCAGCGTCTGCATAACGAACGAGAACTCTCGATAGGACACCTTGGCCTGCGGGCATCCACAGCCGGGGTCACGAATTCATATGATCTCAACAGCCCGCAAGGATTCTTCCCTGTCGCTTGTGCTCAGCCATGGCGTGACGCCGAGCCGTGAGTCGAAGATGGACTTTACCTGCGAACGAAGGGGCGGCGCGGCAGATGCCAGTGCCTGCGCCAAGGTGCGGTTGACCACCGCGCTGGCCGACGCGCCATCGGTGTAGGACTCGATGCGGAAATCGTTGAACACGGCGTCAGCGATGCGTGTACCCACGCCGACAAGGCCGCCGTTTAGTGCCGCGCCGAAGTCGTGGCTGACCTTTTCGACGCCGCCGACGACCAGTCTCGCCGTGTTGCCCTCGATGATCAGTTCGGCCTCGTAATTGATATCGGTGCGGATCGCCTCAAAGACCGTGGCCTCGCTGATCCAGCTGGCGCCGTCAAACCGACCGATCTTCCATTTATCCACGCCAAAGAAACCGCCTGCGAACTTGAAATCACCCGGATCCCGATAATCGAAAATGATCAGGGCATTGCGGTTGAGTCCCGAGTTCTTGCCCTGTATCACCGCATCGACGAGAAAATTGGCCGGCAGCGGGTCGGAAAGCGAAATCGCCGAGACGGCATCGGTGAAGTCCGTAGCCGCCTCTCCACGATAACGATTGGCGCCGTTGACGAACCAGTCACCCATTTGCGGGTGGAAGAAGTCGGCCGTGTCGTCGTCAAAGTCCTCGAAGTGTGGCAGTGTTGCGCCATCAGCGGGCAACCCGACGGCGAAGTTGTCAAACACAGCGTTGGCATCATGTGTCGCCAGGCCGACCCGTCCATCGTTGAGCAGGTCGCCGAAGTCAAAAATCATTTTTTCCACGCCTCTAACCAGCAACGTCGCCTCCGTACCATCGATCAGAACCTGCACGGCATAGTCCACTCCCAGGTCGATCGTCTCGGCGAACAACGCATCGGCCATCCAGTTAGTGCCATCGAAGTGACCGATGCGCCATTGGCCGGATCCCATCGCAGCACCGGCGTACTTGAAATCGGTGGGGCCCTGATAATCGAAAATGATGTACGCGTTCTGCTTGTTGCCCGACGCCTTGCCGCGTAACGCTGCGTCAACCTGAAAATTATTTGGCAGCGAGTCGGCCAACGTGATCAACGAGATCGCATCGGAACCGGGCGCAGGTGCAGGACGATATCGAAGGGCGCCGTTGATGAACCAGCTGCCCAACTGGGCCTCGAAGAAATCGGCGGTCAGGTCGTCGAAATCATCGAAGTGAGGCAGGATTGCGCCGCCCAACGCTGCTGCCTGCGCCGCGCCAAAATCATCGAATCTCACGACCGCATCACGCATACCCAGCCCGAATGATCCGGCCAACGGCGCGATCGCATAGTCGAAGCTCGTCTTCTCGACACCCCCGACCAACAACGTCACCCGCCGATCCTGTACCAGCACACGTACGTCGTAGTCGGTGTTGATGGCCATCAAGCCATTCAGCGACGCGTCGACGATCCAGCCCGAACTGTCGAAATGTCCGATCACCCAGGCACCGGCGTCGATGTCGGCGCCGGCAAACTTGAAGGCCTCGGGCCCCTGATAATCGAAGATGACAAACCCGTTCCGTTCGGCGCCGCCAACCTTGACCTTGATGATGGCGTCAAGTTGCAGATTGGTCGACACCGGCTGGCTCATCTCGAACAGCGAAATCACTTCGCTGCCGGTATCCGGCACGCCGCGATACTGACCGTTACTCGTAACATCCCACGCGCCCGCCTGCGGTGTGAAGAAGTTGGCCCGGCTATCCTCAAAATCCTCGAAGTGTGGCAGCGCCGATGCGATGCCGCCGAAATCGACACCACTGGTCGTCTGGCCCGGGCTGACCGTGACGAACCGCGTGCCAACGGCCCCCCGCTGCTCGATTCGAAAGACGTCGCCATCCAGATCGGCAATATAAACGTTGCCCTCAGCGTCTTCCCCCCAACCGGCAATGTAATTGATATGGCCCGAGTCGGGCGCGAAACTGTCCGTCCAGTCGACAAACTCGGTCACCTGCGTACCATCGTGCTCGATCGACCATATCCGCGCAGAAATAAAATCGCCGAAAAAGAACTTGCCCTGCAACGGCTCGATGGGTCCGCGGTAAACATATCCCGCCGTGACGGAGTTGCCCTCGTTGTCCTCAACACCGTGGGCATATTCGTATAGCGGCGGGGTCAGACTCGGATGGTGACAAGGAGGGTTGCCGTCGAA
>CAUYYV010000097.1:0-10623 GCA_963577075.1 Phycisphaerae bacterium | reverse complement strand
GCTGGGCCGGCGGACGAACTCCATCGACGCCGCGTCAATGTGCAACTTGTCGGTCTCGACACCGCTGTAATCGCCGCATACCTCTTCGAGGATGCGATCCCACAGCACGTACCCGAACCGTTGTGCGTTTGATTTGGTGATCATGGTCAACTTGTTTCGCCGGGTCTGCGCCAACTCGAAGCTAAAGCGCAGGACACGCTCTATCCCTCGTCGGGTGTGGATCGCCGTCTGGATAGCGATCTCGTCGGGCTTGTCGACCTTGAATGGCCCACCCATCGAGACATACTCACCCTCTGAGTTTTCGCGCACGACGACCATGTCGATCCTCCCCGGATCGACCAGCAGGGACTTGACGCCCGGCAACAGTTTCGCCGGCCGCACGCATGCATAGAGATCGAACGCCTGGCGGATGCGGATCAACGGTGCGAGCGTGACGTGATCGGGCAGGCGCGACGGATAACCGATCGCGCCGAGGAAAATCGCGTCGAAACCTCCCAGCGTATCGAGCATATCGTCCGGCGCTACCACCCCGTGCTTGTCGTAGTAATCGCAACCCCAGTCGAATCGGTCGAAATCGAGCGACAGGCGGCTCGTCTGTTGCTGCACGTGTTCGAGCACACGGACCGCCTCGTCGGTTACATCGACGCCTATCCCGTCGCCGGGGTAATGTGCAATACGGTAGGTCGCCATCAAAATATGCCTTCCTGTTGGTGATGCATGACCGCGACCACAAGGTGAATATCTTACACATGGCGCTTCAGCAGTGCCAAATACTCGGTGTTTCCCGCACGGCCTTTGCCCGCCCCGCCCAGGATGGGTGACCGGATGTGGGCAAGCACCTCTACGCCCAACGCGGGCAAACCGGCGAGCACTCGCGCGCAAACAGCTTCGGCATCTTTCGGATCGAGCACACCTGAATTGAGAAGTGATCGATCCGATTCATAGTGAGGTTTTATCAGCGTTACGATGCGCGCGTTATCGTCGCTCGACAACCACCGCAGCGCTGCGGGCACCGCGTGCGATTGGCGCGTCCAACCAAGATCAATGACAACCAGTTCACATCCGCCAAAGTCATCCAAGGACTGCGGATCAAAGTGCAATACGTTAGTGCGCTCGAGCGTGACGATGTGGTTGTCCTGGCGCAGCTTCCACGCGAGCGTGCCGTAACCGGTGTCGATTGCGTACACCCCGGCGGCGCCGCGCTGCAGCAGGCAATCGGTGAACCCGCCTGCATTGGAGCCGAAGTCTGCGCATCGACATCCCTTCACATCGATCCCGAACTGATCGAGCGCTGCGGCGAGCTTGACGCCACCGCGCGAAACGTACGGATGCTCCTCACTCATGATTCAAGTGCGCCCTTGAAATACGGACGAAACGCATCCAGCTGCCGGATCAGCCCGTGGAACATCGCAATGAGGATTCTCACTGCATTGACCCTTTTTGCAGGCGCTGCCCTCACATGTCCATCGGGCAGCAGGTTACGCGGAATTCCGGGTGACAACTACGATTGGCTCCAATCCCATTTCGGCACAAAGCCGAGCATCCGCTGTGCCTTGCGAGTGCTGATGACGCTTGCATTGCCTAAAAGCTCGCCACGGATCTCGACGCGATTGGCGAAGTTGCGTTGAATCAGATCAACCGTCGGTTCCCGGAATCGCGTGCTCGGCTGTGCAATCAGGAACGCCTCGTGACCCCCCAGATCAGCCTCAAGCGACAACACGTGGGCTTCGGCCACGTCACGTGCGTCGGCGTAGGCCCACATCATCAACGTCGTCGGATTGTCCGGCAACGGAGCCGGCAGAGGAAACTCGTTTTGTTGCTCAAGTGAAGCCACATTCGTAAAACGGAGGCTCACGACCGAAGTCGTCGTGCTTCGAGCCACCATCTCACCTATACATTCGCCGACCTGCTTGGAAAGACCGTAAGGCTCGAACGGCATCATGGGGTGTTCTTCGTCGAGCGGCAGGTATCGGGGCACGAACGCTGTCGGATCGCGGGCCCAGCCCATCGCAAATGCACTGGACGAGAATACGACTCGTCGTATTCGCTGAGCCGCCGCTGCCCAAAGGATATTGAACGTACCGGGAACATTATTTCTAAACGCCGCATCTGGCACCTCTTTGCCGGGACCGGGAATAGCCCCCATGTGGATGACCGCATCGACGCCTGACAATAGCTCGGCCACCTTCTCTGCGTTGCAGAGGTCGGCCTTAACAAATGGTGACGGTGAATCGTCGCACGAAACTCGGTCCGTGCCCAACACATCATATTCTCGCTCGACGAGGTGTCGGACAACGCGTCTTCCCAGCCGACCGGCAGCTCCTGTGACCAGGATCATGATGAACTGCTCCTTTACCCAAGACCGAATGCTCCCGGCGATGCCGGTGGGCCGCAGGCTACTCGATCCCGCTGTGCATGGCGGCACCTGGCGGTTGCGCGGCAAGGATCACGGCCTCGGCGTCGAGCATCTCGGACCAGCGAGCCTCGACCACGTCCGCGGGGGCAATTCTGCGTGCCAGATCGATAAATACCGCGTAATGCCCCCGCTCAGAGGCGCCCAGTCGACGATAAAGCCGGGCCAATTCATCATCCTCGACGTGCCCTGCCAACACGTCAAAACGTTCACATGATCGCGCCTCAATCAATGCACAGACCATCAGTCTATCTATCAGTTCGCCGCTGCCGCCTAGGCGCACCAGCCGCCGAAGCGCCGCGGCGTACGGATTTTGATGCGTTTTTGACAATCGACCTCCCCGCCGCGCCAGCAGGCGGGTAACGGTCGCCAAGTGCTCGGCCTCGTCGCATGCCACACCGGTCAGGGTCGCCACCCAGTGCTGTACCAGCCTGCCATCGCCGTCAGGGGGCCAGCGGTGCAGAAGATCCAACGCGTTGCTCACCGCTTTTTTTTCGAGGTGCGCGTGGTCGTTGAGCAGCGCCAGCGGGTCACACATGACCCGTTCGGCCCAAACCAGAGGGGTCGGGCATCGCAGTGGCGACTCAACTAGTGTATCCCGGGTCATCAGCCGATTCTAACTGTTATGCAGACATCCATCGATCAGGCCATGCGGCACATTATAGGAACTGACACGGGCGATCAGTTCGTCACCCATGATCTCGAGGTCGCCCCCGGGGGCGACCCTTCCCTGATGCAGCGTGAATGGTTGATTACCAACGGCGCGGGTGGCTACGCGATGGGTACGATCGCCGGCGTCAACACCAGACGGTACCACGGACTGCTCATCGCAGCCGCCCAACCGCCGGTGGGGCGAGTGGTGGTCCTGAATCAGATGTTCGAGCGACTCAGCTTCGAACAGGTGGGCCAGCATCGTCCCGTGGAATGGACAACCTGCACCTTCCGCGGCGCCGACGGAGAGCAAAACTACGCGCCGAGCGGCTTCGAGATGCTTCAACGTTTTCGCAGAGGCCTATCCGTCGCGTGGGTGTACCGGCACGGTGCTGTTCAGTTCACGCGCAAATTGACCCTGCACTGGAAACAGCAGGCCGCCACACTGTGCTATACCGTGGAGGGCTTGAAACAGCCCGCCACGCTGAGCCTGCAACCAATGCTTACGTTGCGCGACTTTCATTCGCTTTTGCACCTCGACAAGGCCACCGGGTTCGACATTAAATTGGGCGATCGGTCGGTCACCGTGCGTGGCGATGACCACGCGGTGACGCTTGGCTGCGACTGTGCCGAGTTCGTCGAGGATCCCAGCGAATGGTTCGACGTGTATTACCCCGTCGAGGCGTTGAGGGGCCAGGATGATCACGAAGATCACTACCTGCCCGGCAAGTTTGAGATCCCGCTGGATCCGCATCGTGACGAACAGACCATTACGGTCACGGTGGCGCTCGGCGATGACCCGGTCGAGCCGTGCCCGAACGACGCGGTGCGCCGAGCGCATCTGGTCCCGATGCTTGATCACCTCGGGCCGACGATCGACGATCGGACTCGCCGGATGCTGGTTATCGCCGCGGACGATTTCGTCGTTGACCGCACGCACGGCGAAGAGACGCTGAGCACGATCATGGCCGGCTACCCCTGGTTTGCCGACTGGGGCCGGGATACATTCATAGCCCTGCCGGGGTTGCTGTTGGCGACCGGCCGATTCGACGCCGCGGCGGCCGTGCTTCGCATCTTTGCCGAGTCGATCCATGACGGACTCGTACCCAACCGATTCGACGATTACGACGACCACGCAGCGCATTACAACACCGTGGACGCCAGTCTGTGGTTTATCCGCGCCGCGCTCGATTACGTCGAGCAAAGCCGCGATCACGCCACTTGGGACGCATACCTGGCGACCTCCGTCGTCGACGTACTCGAGGCGTACATCACCGGTACGCGATACGACATCGCGGTAACCGGTGACGGTCTGATCTCGGCGGGATCGGCGCAAACACAATTGACCTGGATGGACGCGGCATGCGACGGCACGGTGTTTACACCGCGATTCGGCAAGGCCGTCGAGATCAATGCCCTGTGGTACCACGCGTTGGTCGGCACCGCGGCATTGATACGCAATCAGGACGCCAACGCAGCCGATCATTACACCCGTCTGGCGGGTCGCGTGAAGCGCGCATTCACCAGGATATTCTGGGACGACAAACTTGGCTGCATGCGCGATCACATATGGACCGACGCGTCGGGCAACGGACACGTGGACAATTCGTTGCGCCCCAATCAGGTACTTGCACTGTCGTTGCCGCATTCACCGCTTCCGCGCACCAAGCAACGCATTGCCCTGGCAACGATTCGTGACCGCCTGCTGACGCCCTACGGGCTGCGCACCCTGCCACGAGATGATCCTAATTACCACGGTCGATACGCCGGATCACCCTATGATCGCGACGCGGCCTATCACCAGGGCACAGTCTGGCCGTGGCTGATCGGGCCCTACGCCGAAGCGGTGCTTCGCATCGGGCAGTTCGACGCCAAGGCGGTGCACGAGGCTCGCTGCGCGATCCAGCCACTTCTGTGTTTCCTTGACTCACCGGGCCTGGGCCAATTGCACGAGATTCATGAGGCTGAACCTCCCCACGCGCCCGCAGGCTGCATCGCGCAGGCATGGAGCATCGCCGAAGTGATCCGCGTCGTGAAACTGATCGAAGCCGCCGAATCCGGTGGATCAGGCAAGTGATTGAATCTTCATCACCGCGCGGTAGAACCCTGCCATCCGCTCACGCTTGACGGTCTCGGAACCGAACCGTGGATTCAACGGCTGCAGCCTGATGTCACCGTTCTCGAAGAAGATACGCTTGAACGTCGTCACGTGGTGGGGGTTCATTCGCACAAAGCAATCACAGCCGCTGACGACTCGAGCTGCGGGCGAAAAGATGACCGTGTCTCCCTCGTGGTAGTCGGGCGCCATCGAATCGCCTACGATGCGCGCAGCGAATGCCTGCGGATCATGAACATTCGGATATGCGACATATTCGTCCGCGACACGCATTGGGTAATCCAGATCGGTGAAATCGCGGGGATAACCGGTAGCAACCTTGTTGATCAGCGGCACCTGGTAGCGTACGGGGACGCGCACATCGACGTCGGCAGCGCGACGTGAGGCGCCGCGTAGAGTCGAATTGATCCGCTTGCTCAACTCACCCGAGCGAAACAGCTTGTCAAGGTTTTTGGCGCCGCCTTTTCGTGATGCGGTGGATTGCCTGAGCCAATGCGCCAACTCGACCCCCTTTTTCGCCTGCTGTGCGATCTTCTCAAACCGGGCGCGGACCGCGGAGGGCGTATTCTCCCACTCAGCGGCGCGTATCAATTCGCTATTGGTAATTGCCAGCACCTGCTCGATCGCCTCGAGGTGCTGCCTCGCCGGGGGATTGTTGACACGATGATTTTCGATCATCGACAGGTACCCCTTGGTCACGCCGACTTCATCGGCGACGGTCTGGAGGGTCAACCCCAACGCCTCGCGTCGCTCACGAACAATCTGTCCCACGGTCGGCATGTCACGCTCCGGCAGTTAAATAAATCATGAACTGGTGCCGCTCCTAGTATAATGAATACTGAACGATGCCCAAAGCCTGCTTGGAATTGAACCGGGGATCAAGACTTGTAACCGCCACCCAGCCGGACATGATCGCCGCTTCAACGGGTCGCCGAACCGGGCGGCATAATTCCCAATCGGCCCAAGCGCCGCACAAATCTGCGCAAGCGTGGGTACAGGGTGCTGGCACTTCCCAGCGTGATCGCTGACGGCATTGAGCGTATCCCCTCCGACAGATACCGGTCACGGGTGGGCCCCGCTACCTCTGCAACGCGCTGCACCACATGACCATCAACTTCGAGTCGGGCTCACGCCGGTGTATGTGCGCCATCACGCGGTCACGTAACGCACAATTCCGTCTCTAGACGGCGACCGCGAATGGTACTTGTTTAGCGACGGGGCCTGCCCCACGCCTGGCGACAGCAACGTTACGCCGGCTCGATGAAGTCGATGTTGCCGCAGGCGGGAATAATGCCGGCTTCGGCACCCTCGCGCAATAGTTGGATGACGGCGCGGCGGCCGGCGTCACCGTAGTCGAGGGTCCGATCGTTGACGTACATGTCAACGAATTGGCTGGCCAGATCGGCGCCCATGTCACGGGCGTAGTTCAACGCGTAGGCAACCGCTTCATCTCGGTGCGCCAGCGCGTATTCGATTGATTGCACGAGGATGTGGCAGATATTGCGCATCGCTTGGACACCCAGATCGCGACGGATGCAGTTGCCACCCAACGGCAACGGCAGGCCGCACGTTTGCGTCCACCACTCACCCAGGTCGACGACGCACCGCAGGCCCGCGTCGGCAAAAGTTAGTTGGCCCTCGTGAATAATCAGCCCGGCATCGAATCGGCCCGCCGCCACCGCCGGAATGATCTTGTCGAACATCACTACTTCATAATCATACGCGCCCTTACCCAGCAATAGCTGCAACGCCAGGTGCGCGGTTGTTCGCTCGCCCGGAATGGCGATGCGGATCCCTGATTTCAGGTCGTCAAGCGAAACGCTTTTTGATGCGACAACCATCGGCCCGTACCCGTCGCCCATCGATGCACCGCAACTTGTCAAGGCGTAGTCGCCGGCCACATACGGGTACTGGTGGATGGAGATCGCGGTGATCTCCAGTTCGCCTTGCAATGCGCGGTCGTTGAGCGATTGAATATCTTCGAGCACATGGACAAAGTCGTAGACACCCGTATCGATCGTCGGCGTGTAAGTCTTTCCACCCGGTCCCGATCCATTGGGGAAATTGGCCAGCGGATACCACATGAACGCGTCGTCAGGATCAGGTGAATGGCCGATGTGAATGGTCTTGTGCGCGGTCTGGCTCATGCTGCTAAGGCACCGGTAGGGGTTGTGACTCCTGCGAGCGGTCACTGCCTGATGAATAGCTGTGCTCAGCAACGTGGAACGATCGGCGCACGATCTGAACGAGCAACCTTTGCTCGAGATGGTCATCATGTCGCAACGGTCGCCAGTAGGCCTGCGTGATGCCCCGGCGCTGCCACTCGGTGGGCACGGATGAGAGTTTGCCGAGTACCCGACGCCCATCCGTCGACCCGGTCAGGTATGTGACCGGCAGGACGAGTCGTTCGACAAGCACCTCGGCGCGCATGAGGTAGCCGGGCGAATCGTCCGAGTCGTCGCCCAATCGCCAGGTGCGATCATCCGGCTTGCGGCCATCAGACTCGCGTGGTTCAAACGTAATCGTGATCTGGCGGCGCTGCTGGCTGATCGTGCTCTGAGCTGACTGGTCGTCGGTCGTGTTGTCGTCTTTCCACGGCTCCAACATGGTCGAGGCCGATACCGGCCTCGTTGTGATCGTTCCAAATCGGTAATCCTCGCGATCGATGTGGAAACCCTCGTCACGCAGGATCATCACCGCCGCGTCGAACATGCGCGTGTATTCGAGCGTGTCTATTTCGACCGGGTTTTGGATAGTGACCGATTGTTGCGGCGCGGCGCAGCCGGTCGAGCCGGCAAACATGAGTGCCGCCACGCAAAGCCCTGTAATCGCACACATCCACTTCATGGTTACATGAGTCTACCGGGCTGGTGCGCGGCAGTGCAAGTGTCATGATCCGTGCTCGCAGTGCCGATAACACGTGGTCCACGCCACAATGTTCGAGGAGTTGCATGGCCGATCCCCATGCGGGGTCAACCTGGCCCTGATTCTCGTCGATCTGAAATCAGGATGGTAACCCTGCCTTGTCCGAAAATCCTGCTTGTCGAAGATGATCCGGATACTGCGGATCTGATCCGCCAAACGCTTGCCGATCATTTCGGCGATGATTGTGTTGCGCACTGCGCCACGGCGGCCGAGGCGCTGGCCGAGGACGAGCAGACGATTGACCTGGTGTTGACCGATATGACCCTTCCCGATGGCAGCGGCCTGGACCTGCTGACCAAGTTGCTCAAACGCCGGGCTGATCTGCCCGTCGTGTTGGTGACCGCCTCGAGCATCCACGAACAGGCATTATCAGCGATTCGCCGGGGCGCGTATGACTACATCGTCAAAGCGGGCGATTATCTGTTTGCCATCCCCGTGGTCGTCGAAAAGAATCTGACCATCTGGCAGACCAAGCAGGAAAACACCCGATTGCACGACCGGCTCAAACGCACGCTTGAGGAGTTGCGGATCAAGAACAGCCAGCTCGAAGAATTGGTGCTGCAACTGAAGACCGTGGCCGCCAAAGATCCGCTGACCGGCCTGGCCAACCGGCGAGCCTTCGGGCACGCCCTAGAGCAGTGTTTTGCCGAGGCCTATCGTTACGGGCACGACCTGGCGTGCATCATGATCGATCTGGACGGGTTCAAGAACCTTAATGACACACTCGGTCACCCGGCGGGCGACGAGATACTGCAGCGCACGGCGGGCGTGCTGGAAGAGACATGCCGGCGGTCTGACATCGCCGGACGGCTCGGCGGCGACGAGTTTATCCTGCTCATGCCGCAAACGGACATGTCGACAGCGCGTCAGGCGGCGCGGCGCATCCTTGACGAGTTCGTCCGATCGGCACGCGACATGCTCGGTGACAGCGAAATCGCCGACCGCGTCAGCATCAGCATGGGCCTGGCCACCCTGCACGACTCGAAACCTGCCAATCCCGATCAACTCATCGCGCACGCCGACTCGGCGCTTTACAGCGCCAAGCAAGCGCGCGGCACTAACATCATGAACTATCAGCCACAGGACACCAACGCGCCCGCAGCGTGATCAATCGCGCACATCACCTGTTGCATCGCGACCCAACCCGGGCGTGAACAACACCAACACCAATGCAATAATCAATCCGATGCCGAGCCAGGAAATGGCGACGGTGTACGTCATTTCAAGCTGCTTGACCATGAAACCAGCCAACCAGGACGCCACGCTTGCCAACGACCACGCCAGCCCCATCAACACGCCGGTGATCAGGCTTTGATTGCCCGGCAAAAGGTGCTGGCCAAGTGAAATGCTGATTGGATTCGACGCACCGACCGTGCCCCCGGTCAGAAAGAGCAGCAGGATCAACAGCGCCATGGGCATCGGCGTGATTTGTGCCATTGCGTAGTACGACGCGGTTGCCAGCGCAAGACACAGACAAAGCACCCGCCGGCGCCCAAAGCGATCGGCCAGATGACCCATCGGCACCATGATAAGTACCGCGCCCGCCATCCACACCGCCAACGCGCCGCCGTTGACCCAAATCTGTGACATGCCGCGCTTCTCAACAAATTCCGGCAACAGAAACATCAAGCCCACGAACGATGCGGACATAAACAACTGAACCAGCCAGAGACTGATCAGTCTGCCGGGCAGGTGTCTTAACTTGCTGAACATCGTGCCCAGATCAAGCGGGCCAGTGAGTTTATCTGCCGGCTCGTGACACCAGATCGCCACCCAGATCACGACGCAAAACCCTGGGATCAATAGCACCTCGGTGTGCCGGTTCAGCCCGAGAAAGACAGTGCTGAACATTAAATGGCTCAAGCCTATACCGATCATACCGAACGCGATAAACAGCGAGACCATGGTCGATCGGTGCATGCTCGACGTGTTGCCCGCCAGACTCACCGCCGGTGGATGGAACATTCCCACGCCGATCTTGGCCACCAACATGATGACTAACATCGTGAGATAGCCGCTCCAGTGGTGCATGAATTGTGGATGCCGACTGATCGGCCCAAGCAGCATGATTAAACATGTCAGCGAGCAGCCAAGGATGACGAGTTTTCGGCGGTGGCCGTGATCAGCCCAGAGTCCGAAGATCGGCTGCAAGCCCATGGTCACATTGGACATCGCCACGATCGCACCCGCCCACACCAGGTCCAACCCGACCAGTTTCTTGAAGATCGGAAACACGCCGCCGAACCCGTCGACCATGGTGTGGCCAACGGCTAGGCAGATGTAAGCCTTCACGGATGGAGAAAGCCATGCACGGCCCGTGGCTTGCTCCGCCGCCACACTGATCGGGTTCTCGCGCACCGATAAAGCGTATCACAAAACGTGCGGCCAGCGCTTAGAAGCACGGGCTGAAGACCCGCGTTCTATCAAGATGTTTGGTGACTGACTCCCTTACCTTGCGATGCCGATAGAGCACGGCCGGTCGACATCCGGCATCAATTACAGCATGATCCGGCCCCTC
>CAUYYV010000096.1:0-10660 GCA_963577075.1 Phycisphaerae bacterium | reverse complement strand
CTCTTTGTTGACCCATCCACGCTTTAGCGTGCCCGCGAGAACAGATATTGCTGGAGCGCGCGACGGTGGTCCGTGGCGGTGGACACGAGGTTGTAATCGTAACCACCGGTTCGACAGGCTGACGACCATCGATCAAGAAAAACGCGTAAGCGACGGTCGTAATCAGTGCGGATATCAGCCACGCAGATGGTCTGTCTCTTCATCGTTTCGCTGTCGGTGAACACGGCGCTGTCCACGTCGGGCAGCGTCAGTTCGTGTGCGTGCATCACGTGGAAAAGGATTACCTCGCCTCCATGTCGGCATCGATGGCTGTAACGGTTGAGCCCGGCGATGACGGCGTCGTGGTCATCGAGCAGATCAGAAAAAACGATCAACACGCCGCGCCGCCGAATGCGGTCGCCCATCGCGTCGATGGCGTCGGCGAGCCCCGCCTTACCCGCCGGTTTGGCCGACTCCATTGCATCTAGCATTGCGCCCAGATGTGCAAACGTTCCGCCCAGTGGACTGAACTGCTGCAGCCCGCTCTGCGCCAAGGCAAAGGCCACGTTGTCCTGCTGCCGGATCATGAGAAAGGCGATGGCGGCGCACATCCGGGCCGCGTAATCGTATTTACTCGGGGCCGACGACGACGCCCGGTACGCCATCGAAGCCGAGCCGTCTAGCAGCAGGCTGACTGTCAGGTCCGTCTGATGCTCGAAGAGTTTGACGTACATCCGATCGCTGCGGCCGAACACTTTCCAATCGATGTCGCCCATCTCGTCGCCGGGCATATAGGGTCGATAGTCGTTGAACTCGACACTGTGACCACGCTGGGGCGAGGCATGCCGGCCGGCGTAAAGCCCCTCGACGGCGTGGCGACTCGAGAAGACCACGTTGCGCAGGTGGGCGATATCAACCGGTTGAAGGTATTTGCTGCTGGTCAGGCTTTGCATGGATTGGAGCTGGGTTTCCGGGTATCAGGTTCTGCCCTTTTCAGGGCAGTCGACACCCACTCAGTCATATTGGGGCTCGGCGATCTCTTCGAGTACACGGGTCACGATGTCGGCCGCGTCGATGCCGTCGCCGGCGGCGTTGTAGTTGGGCAGCACCCGGTGGCGCAGCACGAACGGCACCGCATCGCGTACGTGTTCGGCGGCGACGGCGGGCTGACCATCGAGCAAGGCCATGGCCTTGGCAATCAAGACCAGGTGCTGGGCGGCGCGTGGCCCGGCTCCCCACTCGACATAACGCTGCACATAATCGCCCGCCGCCGCGCCACCCGGGCGGGTGGCGCGGGCGATGGCCACGGCATAACTGATCACGTGTTTCGATACCGGCATACGCCGCGCCAGGTCCTGAAACACCATCAACTCCTCACACGAGAACACCTGCTCGGCCTGCGACTGGCCCGGCTCGGTCGTCGCCGCGACGATCTGCTCTTCCTCCTCGACCGGCGGATAGTCCATCCACAAGCTGAGCATGAACCGATCAAGCTGTGCTTCGGGCAGCGGATAAGTACCCTCCTGCTCGATCGGGTTCTGCGTCGCGATCACGATAAACGGCCGCTCGAGTTCATGACTATGGCCCATGCTGGTCACCGTGTATTCCTGCATGGCCTCGAGCAGCGCCGACTGCGTCTTGGGCGGTGCGCGATTAATCTCGTCGGCCAACACGATGTGTGCGAAGACCGGCCCGGGCATGAAACGCATCGATCGAGTGCCGCTGCTGCGATCCTCCTGCAGCAATTCCATGCCGATGATGTCGGCAGGCATCATGTCGGGTGTGAATTGGATGCGCTTAAACCGCCCCCCGAGCACCTGCGCCAGCGTCTTGACCAGCAACGTCTTAGCCAATCCCGGCACACCAATAATCAATACGTGGCCCTGCGCGAACATCGCGCCCAGTAGAGGACGAACGATGTTCTCCTGGCCGATGATGACCCTGCCGATCTGTTCGCGAAGCTGCGCGTAACCCCGACCGGCCTGCTCGAGCAATTGCGTGTCGCTCATGGCATGGCTTCCTGCGCTGGCAAGCCGTCGCCCGGATGCGATGCGGACGACGAACCCAGCCCCAACTCCTTCTTGATCTGGTCGATCAACATTTTGTCACCACCGCTGTGGCCGAAGATCGGCTTTTCCAATCGATTGCCGAGTATCACTGGTACCTTCCTAGACCCGCTGGCGTCGTAGGCTGCGTGGCCCCTGGCAATGTATCTTTCGACCCACGGGTCGACCAGCGCCGCCGCCAATATATCGGCGCCGATCATCTGTTCGGCCTGGCGGCGGGCTTCATGGTATGCCCTCCAGCGTCGCCCGCTGATCAACCAGTGATCGTAAAAAGGAAATGACCTGCGATCGGCCTTGAATACGGCCAGCGCCAATCGCGCGATTTTGCAGGACTGCTTAAATTGATCTCGCCAGCGTGAGTCGGGGTTCTCACAGTTGCGCACCAGTGGCGCCGGCATCAACACGATCGCCAACTCATTCTCGTGTTGCTTCTGCAACTGCGACAGTGCGCCGTGCGCCGCGATGCAGTGCGGACAACCGTAATCAAACAGCATGACAAGAATATGTTCCACCCCGGCATTTCCGATGATGGGCGCTGCGTGCGGGCGAACGTTTAATTTGCCGTCAAGCAGTTCAATGACGTCGCCGCCGCTTTGGCGCGTATCGTTCGAAGCCGCCGGACCACCACGCACCAAGGAGCCCGACGACTCGACCCCTATCTGTATACTGACGAACGTTCCGACAAGCGCCAACCCGACGATTGCGGGCGCCAACGCCACCCTCCATGCCCTCCACAAAACCAATGCGGCCAGTACCACTGCGCACAGATGCGTCGCCGAGCAATAGAAGCAGAAACTGCGGTCCAACGCGAAATACTGCACACCGAAGAACCACAACCCCATGCCCATCGCCGCCACGGACAAGGCGACCAGCACCCGCCATGCCTTGCGCCGCGCCGGTGGCAGCGAGTGCGGCCCGACGGCGATGACCAAGCCGATGATCGCCACGTACACCACCGTGGCCGGCAGGCTCACCGGAACAAACGCTACTTTCGACCACCTGCTGGTCAACACTTCGCCGCAGCCCGAGTCTGGACCGCAACCGAGCGGTTGGCCCATGTTCGGCCAGGACTTGACGAACAGATACACCGACAGGCCACACGCCGCCAGCGCCAGCACCATCATGGCCACGCGTACAGGAGCAGGCGGCGAATCGGGCACGGCACCGATCGGGGATGCGTCAACCATAAGACTGCAAAACTATAGCACAAGACGAGCCGTTGATGCTCCACACGCTGTCAACTAGACTGATCGACATGAATAGTTGCTGCCGGACGGATTCGGTCGCCGCCTTGCTCTGCCTTGCCCTTGTCGCCGGCTGCTCATCTCGTCGTGCCGCCGACCCGCAGGAAGCTTTTTACAATCCCACCTCTACCGTCGCCATGGCCGACACGGACAACCCAGTACCGGCCTCGCATGGTGACAGCGAATCAACGACCTCAACGCAGACCGAAAGTTACATCGTCGATGGTGTTATCGGCCACGTCAACGGCGAACCGATCTATGTGGCGACGGTGTTCGATGAGATTGAGCAGCAGTTACAAACCCTCGGCCAGGATCTACCGCTGGCGCGATTCAAGCAACAGACCAACGTGTTGATTTACCAGCGTCTCTCGGCCATCGTCCATGAACGGCTGATACTCAGCGAAGCGCAGCGCGACCTGTCGGCACAGGAAGAGCAGATGGTCCGCAACATGCTCAAGGACGCGCGCGAGGAATTGATCCGCAGGATCGGCTCCGGCGTGCCGTTGGTCGCCGAATTGCAGTTGCAGGAGACGGAGGGCATGTCCATTGATACGCGGATGGAGGAGACCCGCCGAGCCATCATTGTCAAGAGATACGTGGCTCGCAAAATTGAGCCGCAGATCAGCGTCACCCGCCGCGATGTGATGCGATACTATGATGACCATTACGACGATTACAATTCGCCCCCCGGCCGGATATTACGCGTCATATTGACCCCGACGCGGCCTAATGCGGATAAGGTGGACAAACTGCTTGCCGACAAAGTTCCCTTTACGGACGTGGCGGCCCAGTCGCTCAATCTTTACGAGCGGGGCAAAGGCGGACTCTGGAGCGACAAACCATCGCTCGGCGATGAGGTGTTTAATGACAAGAAACTCAACGACGCGATGCTCAAACTCGGGCCGGGTGAGCATTCGCCCCGCACCGAAATCAACGACAAGTCCTGGTGGGTTTATCTCGAATCGATAACGCCGGCGCGATCCCAATCCATCAACGAGGTGCAACTGGCCATCCATGAGCACCTGCGCACCATGCAATACCGCACATTGAGCACACGCTTCCAACAGGATTTGTTTGTAAACGGCAGTTTTGACGATCTGCACATCATGACGGATCGACTGCTGGAGGTGGCGGTCAATCGTTATGCCAGCCAACCATGACCAACCCTCCGGCTGGCTGCGGCGTCTGCTCAAGCGGCGGCGGTGGGCATCGGTCGGCCGCGTGGGCGAGCGGCTGGCGGCGCAACACCTCAAACACCAGGGCTACCGCATCCTTGCGAGTAACCTGCGAAACCGCTTCGGGGAAATTGACATTCTCGCCGTCGCACCCGATCAGCGAACGGTCGTTATCGTCGAGGTCAAGTCATCGGCGCAGTCAGCCGGCTGCGGATCAGACATGACGCCGCCCGAAGTTCACGTCAACCGCCACAAGCAGCGAAAACTGGTCGGCTTGGCCTGCCAGATCGCCAGACGACATCGGCTCGCAGACCGACCCATCCGGTTCGACGTTCTGGCCGTTGATGTTTCTCCCGACCGAGGCGACACGCAGATCCGCCACCATGCCGGGGCATTCGAGTCGCACGTATGACGCCGTCGCCGCGTCAGTCCCCCCGTGCGGCACTACTCGACCTGCGCCGCCAAGGCGGCCACCGCCGGATGCGTCGGGGCAATCCGCCTGATCCTACCCACGTTCAGGGCTGCCCTGGATTTCTCACCGGCCCTGAGCCACATCTGTGCCGCGCCCTCGGGAAAACGCGGATCGACCGGGTTATGGCGAATCGCCGCCTCATAGACCAACGCCGCCTTCTTGAAACGCCCCTGCGCCGACCAACACATCGCTATTTCTTTAACGACCTCGTAGTTGCGACGTTCAAACTCTTCCAGATTCACCTCAATCGTTTGCAGAGCCTCGTCCGGCCGCAGATCGCGGCGCAGAATCCGCGCCCGCATCAGGTAATACTTCACCGCATCGTCATGCGCCGATACCCCCGCTTCGCTGATCGCTTTGTCGATCTGAATCAATGCCAAGTTCAACTTGTTGCTCTTGATATACACCTCGGCGAGCAAACCGTGCGCCTTGTGCAATGAGTCGTTGGCCTTCAGCAGTCGTACCAGGTCGTTGCGCGCGTCCTCGAGCCGATCCGACCCCTGCTCGATCCGGCACTCGGCCAAGTGCAACCGACCCTGCGTGTCCGCCGGCGCCAAGCTGACGGCCTCGATGTAGTGCTTCTCGGCCTGCTTGAACTGGCCCATGAGACGACTGATCTTGCCGCAAAGAAACTGCACCTGGGGCTGACGGGCATTTAGTTGCAGGCTGTCCTTTAAGTGCCCGTAAGCTTCTTCATAGTCCTCTTCCGCCAGCGCCAATTCACCTATCAGATTGTGGCCCGGTGCGTAGCGTGGGTAGCGGACCACAAAGGCCTGCACTTGTTCGCGCACAGCCTCGGGACGGCGACTGTTGATCGCGGCATGAACACGTTGCTCGAGCCTGACAAATGCTTCGTCGGCGGCCTGGCGGTTGAACTCGGTATCAGCCGGGGGATTGACCTTGTCGGCCTTGCTGTGCCAGTGCCGGACAGAAACGATACCCGCGATCACACCGACAAACAGCAGCGCAACGACCACCCACTGACCCGATGTCGGCTGCCATCTGCGTGAAGAAGCGTCCACCATAACGTGCAAGAGTACTGCAATCGGTCCGCGAGGCAATCGCCGGTGCGTTTTGGATGCGACCGCCTATAATCTCCGCATGCTCGAATTGAGCCGCACAGTCCGGTTTTTCCTAAACGACCCGTCCGTCGAGGACGTGCCGGCGGCGCACAACACCTTCGCCGCCTGGCCGCCGCCGCGCGGCCTGGGACGGTTTTACCAGCTTCACGTCCGCTGCGCCGGCGAGGCGGATACCGTCACCGGGCTGTTTATCAATATCCGGCGCATCGACCAAGCCGTACGCGAGCACGGGCTAAAATGCCTGCGTAGCGCCCTGAGCAACGAGGCCAGCAGCAACACCATGGCGATGGGCGGGCTGTTGACTGCGATGATCCAAGCCCTCCAACCGCCGCTGGACTCGACCGTGCACGAGTTGCGACTCGATCTGAGCCCGTATCATAGCCTCGCCATCAGGAGCACAGACATGGACCACGTAATCCTTACCCAGCAATACGAGTTCGCCGCCGGCCACCGCCTCCAGGTTGCGCAGTTCAGCGAGCACCGCAATCAGGAATTGTTCGGCAGCTGCCACCAACCCTCCGGGCACGGCCACAACTATCGCGTTGACGTGACCGTCTGCGCGCCGATGCAGGATGACGGCAGCATCATTCACATCGATCAGATCGATGCACTCGTGAACGAATGCGTGACTCGAAAACTCGATCACAAGAACCTCAATACGGACGTCCCCGAGTTTTCAAGTCTAAATCCATCGGTGGAAAACATTACGAAGGTAATTTTCGGAATGCTCGTTGATCGCATTGCGGAGTTGGGCGTCAAGTTGGAAGCCGTCAGTGTGTGGGAGACATCGAAGACCGTGTGCACATACCGCGGTGAAACCACCACCGTCTAAGGATGGCGGCTTTACCGCCCCCGCAACGGTACGCTCGGCCCTGATATGACAGACCGACACAACCGCCTCTCCGGGGCGCCGCCAGATGGCGTACAATTAATGCGATGTCCGATCCCGACACGATGGTGCAGGGTCTGTGGCTGATCATGCTGGCACTGCTGATCTGCCTAGGTGGTGCCGCGATGCTGGTGTTGCTGCGTGTGTTGCTGCGCCGGCGACGCTTCAGCCACGACCGTCAGCGCAACCAGCGTGCCGACGGGCAGATCGTGGACCCGTGGAAGGCATCTGCCCAACGCCTGATCGTGCCCACGCCACGGCCCAACGAACCGGAGGGAGAACCCGATGCCAACGGACCTGACAAGTAAGGTCGCCCTCGTTACCGGCGGTGCCCGCCGCGTGGGCAGGGCCGTTGCCCTTCGCCTGGCCGAGGCCGGGCTCGACGTGGCGATCACTTATCTGACCGGTGAGCCAGAAGCAAAGCAACTGGTCGCGCAGATCGAATCGATGGGCCGGCGTGCCTTGGCGATCCGAGTCGACCTGGCCGAACCGGAAGCCGCTGATTACGTGTCTGCCCAACTGGGGGTGTTCGACGGGCTTTACGTGTTGATCAACAACGCCAGCAGTTTCACGCCCTCGCCGCTCGGGCAGATCGGCGTCGATCAATACGACCATCACATGGCAGTCAACGCCCGCGCCCCGCTGATGTTAATTCAAAAGTTCGCGTCGCTGCTCGCCGCGCACGACTCGCCCGGTCGCGTTGTCAACCTCATCGACATCCATGTCATGGGCGAGCCGCTCAAAGGCTACTGCGCGTACAACGCCTCGAAGGCGGCGTTGCATGAAATCACCATGACCTGCGCTGCGGAGTTGGCGCCAAAGGTGACAGTCAACGCGATTGCGCCCGGCGTAATCGAGTGGGCCGAATCGTACACCGCGCAGCAGCGCGATCTTTACATGATGCGTGTACCGCTGGGCCGGCCGGGCTCACCGCGGGACGCCGCCGCGGCCGTTCTGTATCTGGTTCGCGACGCCGACTACTGTACCGGCCAAGTCATCAAACTTGACGGCGGCCGGTCGCTGACCTGACACCCCAAGCCCACGCGGGGGCCACCGATGAAGCCGCAGGCCGCATCCGTGGGACATCATCGCCCCTTTCCCGGACCGAGGCCCGTCGCTAAACATTGCTCAACCCGTGATTGGATCACCTCGACCATCAATGGGTGTAGGCCGATCGGCTGTGAGACTCCGTATGTCACCGCCGGATGTTTCGCCGCCGCCTGCCCCGCAAGCCCGGGGATATCCTCGTCCCAGTGCTTGCCCGGCGACAGAAAATACGGCGCCACGACGACGTGCACCGCTGCCTGCGCCACACATCGGTCAAATGCCGTCGCGATCGAAGGCTCGGCCAACTCCATGTGTGCCGGCTCGACGATCCGATACGACGTATGCGACTGAAACAGTTGCACGAAATCCAGCAGCATCCGGTTGGCATCATCACGGCGTGAGCCATGATCGACAATCACGATGCCGACACGATGAACACCCGTCGCATGTGGATCACCGTTGACCATGCGTACATTTTACAGACATTCACGGCCGGCAACCGGGGCCGATGCTTTTCGCCGGAACCATCGATGCTTGGCCCTCGTGCTTGTGACAATCGTTTTGCCGCCACACGACGCCCCCGTGCAGTGTTATCCATCACGCTAGCACGTACCGGTTGATCGCGTGGGCGACACCGTCCTTGTCGTTTGATTTGACGATGACGTCGGCGGCTTCGCGGGTAACACGCCAGCCATTGGCCATCGCGGCGCCCAGGCCAGCCCAGCGCAGCATGCCGGCGTCATTGGGCGCGTCACCGACAGCCATCACGTGGCGTTGCTCGACGCCGTAGTACTCGGCGACGCGGGCTAGGGCGGCGCCCTTGTCCACGCTCGGGTGGATGATCTGGATCAGGTGGGGATCACTGATGGTCATAGCGATCTGGCCGGCCAGTTTCGACTCGACCGCGGCACGCACCCCACCCAGCCTGCGCGGCGGCGCCAGCAGCATCAACTTCGTCACGGGCACGTGCAGGAACGATCCAAGCGGACCGATGAAGTCCGGCGAAAATCGTTTCGATGTCTCGGTCGGCAATGATTCATCGAAATGATCGGTGTACCACTTGTCGAGAATCTCGATGCTGACGAGCACCTTCGGGTCAGCACGACGTGCGACGCGGATCACGCGTTTGGCCACCACCGACGACAGGGGTTGATGAAACACGTGGCTGTTGCGGGTCGGGTCGTGGATCAACGCGCCGTTGTAATTGATCTGAAGGGTTTTGAGTTCGAGTATTTCCCGGATATTGCGCAGGCTTCGCGGCGGCCGAGCCGAGGCGAGCACCACGTGGACACCCCGATCCACCGCGCGACCGATCGCCTCAAACGTGCGCCGGCCAATCCGGCGATCTGAGCGAAGCAGCGTGCCATCGATGTCCAGAGCGACCAGTTCGATCCTGCCGTTGACGGCGTGGTCTGTCCCGTCGGGCGCGTCAGTCGGCGTCTGTCGTACACGAGTCCTGGCAGAAATTAGCCGAATCCTTCGCGAAAATGCCCGAATACCAACTCCACGGTGACATTATAATATGAAAAAAGACAGGCCGATGTGACCCGCCTCTTGTATGTTTTGCATTTAGAGCTTGTTTCAACGTCGCCGACGCCCCATGCTCAGGCCCAATGCGCCCAAGCCCAAGGCACAAAGCACCGAAGAAACCGGCTCGGGGTTGATACCCACCATCATGACCGGATCGTCATCGACTAACTCGTCCCAAGAATCACCGTTGTCACCGCCGAGATCAACGCCGGCCATGTCGGTCGTGTCGCCTTCATCCAAATCGGCGAATACAAGGCCATCATCGATGATGAGTTCAGCCTCTTCCTCCGCGGAGCCCACCGAGTCTTCAGCGCCAGCGATTTCTTCCTGCACTTCTCCAGCAGCGGGCTGGCCAGTGCCGGCTGCAGACGGTGACGGATCACTACCACCTAGTTCATCCGCCTTGTGACCGCCGTCGCTCGCGCCGCTACCATCGCAGCCAGCCATAAAGACCGTCAGCGTGACTGTCAGCAGGAAAATAATGAAGGAGTTGTTTCGCATCCCGCTACCAATCCCCCGTTTACAGCAATCTCGGCTCCGATCCTACACCTCCGTGCATAGGGTACCAGTATTTCATGGCAATGCAAGTGGTTTGCAACCGAGTCACCCGGGCGGATAAAGATTGTAACTTGTGAAAAATAAATATGTTATACGTCTTACCTGTGCTGTAATAAAAATCTTTCGTCGTTGACCGCATGGGTCTCGCTCGGGATCAGCGGTGGCGGCCACCCGGGGAGCAACCCCTCCGCTCGGCCCACGCACAAAAAACACGTCATGGTCCGGTGTGGACCACGGCGTGATCAGCGATGATTTTCGCGTCCGCACGCGTGTCAACCGCGGCTGGAATCAGTCAAACGCATCGGCGAGATTGGCCGGATCCTGCAGGGCAGACATGAAGATGACCGTGCCCAACTCGATCATGCCCACGTTCATCGGGCTGCTCAGTGCTTCACCCGTCTGCACATCGAAGGGCACAAGATGGTCGCCGGCATTATCGAAACCCATCAGCGTAGAACCTGCGAATTCCAGGCCGAACACCTGAGACTGTGTAAGGTTGCTGACCAGCGTTTCCGTCTGCGCCACCGAGTCGATCATGAACAGTAGCTGACCGGAGGTGGCGTAGAAGTTGAGGCCATCGGTCGTCGCCAGACCGTCGTAGGAACGATTCAGCGCCAT
>CAUYYV010000095.1:0-10672 GCA_963577075.1 Phycisphaerae bacterium | reverse complement strand
GATTGCCGCCAGTCACACTGCCCGGCATGGTTGACATACTGCTTGAACGAGGTGCCGCAGTCTTCCTGCGCACCCATGTCAAGCTTGAGGCTCTTGAGGTCCGTCACGCCGACGTAGCACATCGTTGAATAGTGATAGGAGTAATTCTCCGTGGAAATATCATCACGCATGTGATGCTTGAAGGCCACGCGGCCCCGATTATCGGCGCTCTTCGTCTTGGTGACCGGATCAGCCAATTCCTTGTTGGTAAACAACCGCGCCTGGTAATGGCGCGGCTTGCCGTAGATCGTGCGCGTGGCGTCGTAAAGGCAATACTCCGCTTTACCGTCGTTCCAGATCGGATCGTCACGCCATTGCGTTGTAAATAACGCGAATGGATCGGTGTCAGCCGCCGATCCGCAGGCAGCCAACACGATCAGCAGCGAGGCGGTCATCGCAAGTGGTCGTCTCATCGTATTGATCTCCTTTAATTTGACGTTGGCAACGTGTAAGCTATGTATGAGTACGATTGATATCGCAAGCGAGCCTCCAGAAAATGCGTGAAATCCGCGTGGCGACCGCACAATTCGAGAACCACGATAACGACAAATTGTACAACCTGTCGCGCATCTGCGACTTGACGCGGCGCGCCGTCGAGCGGGGTGCGGAAATTGTCAGCTTCCATGAAGGATGCGTTTGCGGTTACTCGTGGGTACAACCGCTGGACAAGCGGCAATTGCTCGACGTGGCCGAGCCCGTACCGGACGGCACGTCGGTCGGGAAACTGATCGAGATCGCCTCGCAATTCTCGGTCGTCTTGATGGCAGGGCTGATCGAGCGCGACGATCAGCAGAAACTGTACAACACCTACGTCACCGTGTCGCCGGACGGCTACGTTACCAGGTTCCGCAAGCTTCACCCGTTCATCAATCCACACATATCGCCGGGCGAGGGTTACAACGTGATCGATCTTCTTGGTTGCAAGGTCGGGTTTCTGATCTGCTACGACAACAACCTGGCGGAAAACGTTCGCATCACGACCATGCTCGGCGCCGAGATCATTTTCATGCCGCACGTCACCGGCTGTCTACCGTCGGTCATGCCGGGGCGCGGCGTGGTTGATCGCGCGTTGTGGGACAACCGCGACCGTAACCCCGTTCGACTGCGCCAGGAGTTCGACGGACCCAAGGGACGTGGTTGGCTGATGCGCTGGCTTCCGACCCGGGCGTACGAAAACGGCGTCTATGGCGTCTACAGCAACCCCATCGGCTGGGATTACGACACGGTCAAGCCGGGCGGCGCGATGATCATCGACCCATTCGGTGAGGTACTCGTCGAAAGTCGGGTGCTCGGTGACGACGTGGTCGTGGGGTTGCTCACACCGGACAGGATTTCGCTGTCATCGGGCCAGCGATATCTCAAGGCCCGCCGGCCCGAGTTGTACGGCAAATTGGTCGAACCTCAGGATTCGGTCACCGAGGCCGGCTGGAAGTGTCAGCGCAAGCCATAACCGGGACACGCGCAAAACCTACACGAGCGAGCCGGAAATCGTGATCAAACCAGTAAAATGACCGAGTCGTTACCGACTCCCCCGCCGCCAAACGGATCATCGCCGTCGTCGAGGTCCGGCTGCGTCAATTTGACGACCTCGTGAGCAGACAGGCCGAAGGGCTCACCGCCGTTGGCAAGTTGCACGCCGACAAGTTTGACGTTCTTCTGAATCCAGGCAGCGATGTTTGTGTTGATCATGGCGAACGGTTCGCCGTCGATGCCCTTGACTCGCAGTTTCGAGATGGTCGCGGTATCGTAGAAGTCGTCCAGCACAGACGGCAAATCGCTGTCGAAGTCGCCGGCGACAGCGGCATGGATGGTCGCGTTGCGCATGCCGCCAAATGTCAACGTGCCCAAGTGTCCGGCCGATCGCAGCAGACTGTCGGCGATAAAGCCGGTGACTTTCAGGCGGCTCATTGCCTTGGTCGAGGGCTTGTCCGCGACGACCTGTTGAGTCAGGTTGATCGTCGAGTTGACCAGGTCGCCGCGGATCGTCGCGGACTTGAGCACGCGCGCCGTGACGTCGGCGGTGAAATCGCCGGGCATAGCCATGGCCTTGTTGCCGGTGGTCTTGATCTTGCGAATTTCATCGGCCGTGATCTGGGCGGACTGGACCCGCCTGAACCTCGCGCTGCGCAGCATGTCGTCCACTTCGATCGTGGCGCTGACCACGTCGCCGAGCTTGAGCGATCTCAGTCCGCCTAGAATGTTGATCGTTGAGTCCTCGACAACGCCGTCGACCTTAAAGGTGCCGGTATCACCGGTGACGTTAAACGTGGCGCGGCGCAGATCGCCGCGGATATGAACCTTGTTCAGCGTGCGGCGGGCAGTGCCGCCATTGAGCCCGACGAGCATCTCGAAATCGGTGTCGATCTTGAGACGTTTGATCGAATCCGTGCTGATGCGTGCATCAGAATCTGGAGAGGTCGTCATGCTGGTCGCGTAGAGCTTGTTGATCGGGACTATGCTCCTCACCGTCGTGTCGTGCGCCTCGTCAAGAAATAGTGACAGCGTATCCTTTGGGTAAGGCGAGTAGCCGACCTGGAACACGCTGCCGGCCAGGGCGTCATCGATCTCTATCTTTCTACAGAACACGTTGGTGGAGAACGTACCGTCCAGATCGGTGGTCTTGGCGATGAAACTCTTGAGCGGCCCTGAGGAGAACACCCCAAAGAGCGTTGTCTCGCCGCCGTCGGTGGTGATCTTGACCTTCGACCGGATGGTTGTGTCGAAAATATCAAGTTGCAGGATGTCGCCCCCACCGATCCCGGATGTATGCGCCACAGCATAGCCGCCGCCACTGATGGAAATGGTTACCTCGACACCATTGCTATCGATGATTGTTTCCTTGCGGGTAACCACGGTGTGCTGCGGCAGGTTAGGGGTGTTGATGTAGACGATGCCGCCGCTGTCACGGATCGGCAGGATTATATGATCGCCCATGATCAGCGGTTGCATGCCACGCTTGGGCGATTGCAGGCTGCTTATGAAGACCATTGTCTCGGGCAGCGGCGCATCGAAGAATGAGTAACCGGTGTTCTGGGCAACCACGGCGATCGATCCGGAAAACGCAACGCGGGTCGGCACCGACCCGATATCGAAGCTACCGACCAGTTCTTGGTCACTCGCTTTGCTGACGTCAAATGCAAGCAGATTGCCCCGATCCGGGTCAGTGATGTAAAGCAGATCGTCATGGATGGCCGTGCCTCGCACCACCTTGTCCCTGTAGAACGAGTTGACGTGCTCCATGTCGGCCGGATCGGACACGTCGACGACCTTGATGCCGTCATCACGGTCACTGACGAATATGAACTGGTCATTTATGGTGATCCATATCGCGTCCGCGATCTTCTCGCCGGTGCCCTGGTTGTCAAACAACTGGATGGCGGCCAGATTGCTCGGGTCGGAGATGTCGATCGAGGCCAAGCCGCTCGCACCCGCGGCGACAAACAGGACGTTCGGGTGATCCGGGTGCATCAGGACCTTGCTCGCGGCGCCGGGAAACACCTGCGAGTCCAGCGGCATCGGGTTCGCCGGATCGCTGACATCGATGGCCAACACACCAGCATTGAAGTCGGCCAGGTAAGCGACGCTGTCTTGCACCACGACGTCCACAACCGGATCGGCCGGGGAGATGTCATCGAACGTGCCCAGCAGCATGGGCGCGTCCAAGTTTGAGATATCATAGATCCGCATTCCCGCCAAACCATTGGCGACGTACATGCGGTCACCGTCCACGAAACTGGTGTACGTCTTCTCGGTGGCGTCGGTCAGCACCGCGTGCTCGGCCGTCGCCACTAGAAAAGTGCGGCTTGTCGGGGTCAGCGTGGGGAAACCGCCCTCGACGGCCGTCACCGTCAGATCGAACACGAACAAATCGTCAGTCGGCAGCGTGATCGTCACCTCGTAGGTGTCACTGTCGATCTCAACATTGACCGACTGGTTGCTCGCCGACACGCCCAGTGCCAACGGCGTATTGCTGTCCACATCCTCATCCACGTCCAGATGACCATCACCGTCGATGTCTTCGGCGACGTCGAGATTGCCGTCGCCGTCCAGGTCTTCGTCGACCAGATCGAGCGTACCGTCACCATCGGTGTCTTCGTCAACGTCGAGATTACCGTCGCCGTCCAGGTCTTCGTTTATGTCGAGATTACCGTCGCCGTCAGCATCCTCGTTGACCATGTCGAGTTGATCGCCGTCGCTGTTGTAGTCAACGCCGTCAGTTGCCTCATCAAGCAACGCGGCGGCCAAGCCGTCGTTGAGCAGGCCGTCACCGTTGAGGTCTTCGTCGACCAGGTCAAGTTTTCCGTCACCATCAACATCTTCGGCCACGTCGAGATTGCCGTCGCCATCGACGTCTTCGTTGATATCCAGGTTGCCGTCGACGTCGACGTCCTCGTCGACCAGGTCAAGCGTGCCGTCGCCATCGACATCCTCGTCGACATCGAGATTGCCGTCACCGTCGACGTCCTCATCGAAATCGAGTTGACCGTCGCCATCGACGTCTTCGTCGACCAGGTCAAGTTTTCCGTCACCATCAACATCTTCGGCCACGTCGAGATTGCCGTCACCGTCAATATCTTCATCCACGTCGAGATTGCCGTCGCCGTCAATATCTTCATCCACGTCGAGAATGCCGTCGCCGTCAATATCTTCATCTACGTCGAGATTGCCGTCACCGTCAACGTCTTCATCCACATCGAGATTGCCATCACCATCAACGTCTTCGGCCACGTCGAGATTGCCGTCGCCGTCAAGATCCTCGTCAACGTCGAGGTGCCCGTCACCATCGTCGATGATGATCGGGGTGAACGTGACCGGTTCATCGGTCCTCTCGATGAGCACCGGACCGGTGTCCTTGATGACCGGCCGGTTGCCGAGTGTCGAGACTGTAAAGCTCATGGTGGTCGCGGCCAACAGATCCTCACCCGCCGTTTCGATGGCGGAAATCTTGACGTCGAAATGCACGAACTCGTCGGGCGGCAACTCGATGGTGACCTCGAACGTCTCCGGGTCGATCTGGGCAATAACGTTCTGCTCACCCGTTTCGACGGTGACGGTCAGCGGCGCGTTGGAATCATCTTCGATCTCGGCGAAGAAACTGATCGTCTCGCCGAGGCCGACAAACTGCGACTCGACGTCGGCGATGGTCGGGCGCTGGCCAATGGTGGAGATGACCACTTCTTGCGTGACACGTGGGTCGCCGTCCGCGACGGCCGTCTCGCTCGCCTCTATGGTGGACACGAAGTAGAAGTGCTCGTCGGGCGGCAGATCGACGGTGAATTGGTACATGTCAAGAAAATTGAGGGCCTCGATCGTCACCTGCGGACCCTCGGCCTCGGTGTCAACGGTCACGGTCAGGTCGGCGTCTAGATCGTCGGTGATGGTGTAGTTGATGCTGGTAAACCCGCCGGGAGCCAAATCGATTTGGGTCGGGCCGACGATCTGCGGCGGCAGACCGATGGTCGAAACGCTAAACATCGCCGTGGTCGGCTCGACCGACTCGACGCCCACGATTTCAGACTCGATCGCGGTGATCGTCACGTCAAAAAGCAGTGACTCGTCGGGCACCGTGATCGACACGTTGAAGTAGGACGAGTCCTCGATGCGTTCGATACCGACCTCAACGCCTTCTTGCTCGGTGCTGATGTCGATATCTATCGGCTGGTCGTAATCATCTATGATCAGCACCGGAAACGTATGCAGTGCGCCTGGGTCTATTACGACCGTGTCAAAGGGAACATCGTTGATATACGGGCGATCCCCCATTTCTATCACGTTGATCGTCTGCTCGACAATGTGTCCGGTGCCATCATCGAGGGTGACGGTCACGCCTGCGAGGCCATCAAACTCACTTGCGATAACGCTGTCACGGAATATAAACGAGGTGATCTCGGATATCGCCGAGGCTCGGCTCGTGGCATCGCCGAACACAAACGAGTTAGGCACGTCATATGGCGCTGGCGGTGGCCTTGAGCCGGTGTAGTCTTTCAGCACGTCATCGAGTATCTCGGTGCCGTCGGCAAACAGCGTATACCGACCGTCCTCGACGCGTAACGTGTAATCGCGGGCAATCGTCGTGTCGATCAGGGCCTCGGCGCCGTGAAGAAAATCCTCTTCGCCCGGCCCGGCGTCACCATCGAACTTGTACACAAATATCCGGTCTTCCCAAAAACCCAGTTCGATCGACTCGGTCGGATCGTCGCCGATGGCGATAATGCTGAACCCGGCGCGATCGAACGTGCTGTGCGATTCCTCGACGATGCGCAGGCTGAAATCCAGTGTGTACC
This sequence comes from Phycisphaerae bacterium, assembly GCA_963577075.1. Classification (GTDB taxonomy): domain Bacteria; phylum Planctomycetota; class Phycisphaerae; order Phycisphaerales; family Phycisphaeraceae; genus CAUYYV01. The sequence continues at coordinate 4,349 of CAUYYV010000095.1, read as the reverse complement.
CGCCCGTCGTGTCAAGGGTTATCGGATCAAACAGTTGGTTGTACCCGTGCGCCGCCCGGATGCCGTCATCGTCGGTGGTGTCAAAGGTATAAATATTGTTCTCGATGGTGCGTTCGGCGTTACCGCCTTCCTCGGTGAAGAACCACACGGGAAAATCAGGCAAAATAGGGGTGTCCGTGTGATACAGCACCGTCTCGGCAGCGATGGGGAGGCTGCGCACCGTCATCGAGCCCAGTTGAGGCGCATCGAAAATCTCCACCGACTGCATCACCGGCGGATCGGCCGGGAAGGCCGAGAACGGGTCGTCCGAGAGACGGCCCATGATCACCTCTAACACATCCTGGCCGGTGATCAACTGCCCGAGAATGGCGTAGCCGCCCTCATTATTGAGAAATAGCGCTTCCTTCCAAGTAACGAATATCTGACTGTCACTGGTATTCAGCGCGCCGCTGTTGGCCCAGGCGACCACACCCTGGGCGGCGAATCCGGTGATTTCCTGATCGAACACGCCGTCGAACGGGCCCAGCGGGCTACCTCCGGTGCCGTCGCCATTCTCGGCGTCACCCGTCTGAAATACAAAACCAGGGGCCACGCGGTGGACCAGCACGTCCGTCCAGAACGGCGGCGCCTCGGGATCGATGTTGCCTTGTTCATCGAAACCCGTGGTCGCCAGGGTCACGAACCGCTCCGTGTTCTCCGGCAATCGTTGCTCGAACAACTCGATCACGATCTCGCCGATTGGCGTGATCACATCGTCGTTGGGGTCGCTGAGATCGTTTTCCTCGACATCGACGAAGGTCAGCCGTGCGAAGCGGTTGCCCTGGGGTATAACGACAGACAGGCCCGGGTCGTCGCTGACAGCGGTGATGGTCAACGCATCGCCATCGGCGTCGGCACCAACGATAGGAACCGTGAGGCCCGTGGTGCCACTTAGGACCCCAGCAGGCAAATGGATGTCTTCAAGATCGACGAGGAATGTCGGCGCGTTGGTCAGCAACAGTCTCGGCTCGAGGCTCTCGATCGCTGCGACGGGTTTAACCGCCGTGCGAACTCGCCTGCGCCGCCGACCGGAGATTCCGCGTGATCTCCCCCCCTTGGGGCAATGATGACCTGATAACCGACCCATCTACGTCCCTTTTTGTTCCCTGTCCTGCCCGTACCCCTTTATGGCGCGGACCACCGTCTTCCCACCACCAAACAGATCTCAACAAGGCAACCATGTGCCTTGTTCTCGCCCGCTAAACGTTCCAAACAGCAGGGTATTGCCAAGAGTAATCCACCATTTGTGCGAGTTCTACCCGTGGCCACGGATTTCCGCGACAATCAGGTGAGTCGTGCGGTTTGGATGAACAATACTACGTCTCCAATCGACCTTTGGGTCACCACGCTCGCAAATAATGCGAGTGGAACCGGCTTGACGACCACATCGGAGCAAGGCGTGTTAGGGAGATGATTGGGCATTCTCGTCGGCGTCTGCGCTGACGAACCCGACTCGCTTTTCGAGCAATTCGAGCGCCAGCGGCCCCCGGGTCACATCGCGCATCATCGACAGCCCGATCATGGCTGTGATCCGCGGGTCTTGTGCTGCCTGCTGGTACTGCGACCGGGTCACCGGTTTGTATTCGTCAATTCGTACGATTGCCAGATTCAGGTCGCGGTCGACCGGCACGGCGTCGATGCGTTGGGCCGGTTCGACAGCCTCGATGCCGCCGGCGTCGGCGACCCGTTCGGCCAGGGCGAACACGGCGTTGACGAACTTCGCGTCCCGGCCGATCCCCGCCACATCCGGCACGGCGAGTTGTCCCAGGAAGTTCTGGCGACGTCGTGGAAACGCCGGCGGCCTGCGGATCAGTGCGCTGATCTGCTTACTCAGCAACTCAAGCGTTTTCTCGCGCGCGTCGGCGAGCCATTTATCCGTATCGGCCAACAGCAACTTGTACGCTGCCTCGCGCCGCACATCCATGAGCACCTGCGCGCGCACGACCTCGAGCGAATCAGGGCTGTGTTCCGCCTCGGCGTCAATCATGCGAAACAGGTAGAAATTCGAGCCGAACAGTCCCGTGTCGATCATCGGCTTGCTGGTGATACCCACCTGCAAACGCAGCGTCGTCAGTCTGTCATTTTGATCGGGTTGCAACTGGCGCGTGGTGAATGCGTAATCGGCGAATCCTTCCTGGCCATCGAGCAGGTAACTGCCGCCGATTCCCGGCAGCGCCTTGACGGCGTCGCGATCTCGCCACCGTTTTTCCAACCGGTACACCTTCGGCAACACGGCGAACTTTGATTGGATGTGTGCCTGCACGTCCTCGAACAGCAAAGGCTGCCAGTTCTCGGCTGCGGCCGGAGCCAGATCGTAGTAGGCGTCATCGGTCTTTTTCAGACCGCGCCGGTGTGAGGCGAGCAGGTTTGACGCGGCTTTGAGTATGTCGCGGCCCAATCGATCCGCCGCCCGCCGCTGGAGTTCAAACTTTATCTCTTGACGGTATTTTCCGTACAGTTGTTGCTTTGACAACTGTGGTTCGGCTTTTTCCGAATCCTCGGCGCCGGGTTCGGATGCCTGCCGCTCACGCTGACGATACTTCTGCTCGGTCGCATCAAACTCCTCAATGATGTCGGCCTCACGAATCTTGTCCCCGGCGATCTTCATCAGCATTTCGGACGAAAGTTGCAGGTATTCGAGCTTTACCCGATCGGGATATCGATAACCGAAGCCGTATGGATCGCTGCTCTGCGGCAGCAGGTCCTTGTATTTCTCGAAATGTTCTGCAAGAACCGTCTCATCTGGCGGTTCGATCTTGTCAAGGTACTCGGTCGCATTGATCATCACACCCGAAATCTTCACGGTCGTGCTCAGATCATGGATGAAATGACGCAACAGCCGCTCGCTCAAACGCGGCAGTCCCCTGCCCAGCCCGTACATCAGGCCGCTGTATCTCTGCATCGTGAGCCAGTTGTATATCGCGTGGCGCACCTGCTCGACAGTGATCTTCCGGCGTCTTGCATATTCGGTGATGCGCGGCTCGCCCAAGCTTACGATGACATCCTGCACCTCCTGTTCACTGGCCGACAACCCCAGTGCGGCGGCCTCGTGCTTCATCAGCAGCCATTGCAGCGGATCATCCACCTCGATCCGCAAACCAACCTGCTGGAGCATCTCCATCTCGCCCCCCGCATTGTACAACTCGGTTTGGGTGATCGGCCGGTCCGCGATGTGCCCAATCGGTTGATCCGCCGGCCTACCGATGAACATGTCTACCGTACCTTGAATCAGAAACGAGATCATCAGCAGGGACATGCCGACGACGAGTATGTACTTGTTGTACTTGCGGAAGAACTTGAACATTGATCGGCGTCGCTCCTAACTATCCGGGTCCTCCGCCGATGGTCGGACCCGCGTCGATTGATCGGCGTTACCTGCCGTAAGCTCCCAGCATCCGCGACGAGCGGATACCATGGGGGATCAGCATGATACTGATCGACGTGTCATTATCGACTTCATCGTAAAACGCAACCATCGCCATGGTCCAACGCGGCAGTTCACGCTGCAGAATCAACTCCGTTCGACGGTTCTTGTTCTGCTCAAGGTCCCAACGCTGGTTGACCCCGATCTGATATTTGCTGGTCAACTGGTAGGTAAAGCCCAGGCTCAGCATCCGGCTGCTCAGTGCATCGATATCGGAATAATCGATGGAATAGGTCAGATCGGGGCGGTGGTTAATGACCAGCCCGGAGTGCCACTGCGCCATCTGGTTCGACTCGAAGTTGTGGGTGGCGTCGGCCTGCAGGGCGAACCCATCGGCGAGTTGCCAGGCCAGGTCGCTGTAAAAATGATCGCCCCCGGTCGAGAACTCGGGCCGATACGAGAAGAAACGCGGCGGATCGGCCGAGATGTCCGCATCATCGCTGCGGGCGACGAAATCGGTATTGACCACCAGCCAATCGACGCGGCGCCATCGGCCCGGACCACCTCGCCGCGTCTGGAACGTGTGGCGAACCCCGACCCGAGCGCCGGCACCGTTGGCCAGGCTCTCGACGTCAGGATCGTACACCGGGAGGTCTTCCTCGCTCAGCGTGGTAGCGGCCAGGAAAACATCGGCGCTGGGCTCGATAATATGTCGCAACCCGTGCAGGTTGAGCACGTGATCTTCGACCTGCAGATCGGTGCGGGTCAAACTGGTGTGCAACCGCGCCCCGGTGATACCCCACAGCCTTACGTTGTCGCCTTCGCCCCCGAACGCCTTGAAGTCGTCGTCATAAAAGGTGACCCGGCCGGCGGCGTACGGCACGACGTCGATATCGCCGATTTTTATCGGCGCCTGAATCTCATGGCGTGTATCAAGTCGTGTGAC
>CAUYYV010000094.1:0-10744 GCA_963577075.1 Phycisphaerae bacterium | reverse complement strand
CGTGTTCGATCTACTCGAAATCGCCAAGCGGTTTCGGGCGATCAACCGCCTGGATATCGTGTTTGATCTGTGTGGCAACGGCGCCGCGCTGGCTTCGCTCCAGGAGGCGGTGAAGGACATCGGTCTCGAGCAGACATTTCGCTGTCACGGTCATTGCCGGCACCCCGAGATGATTAGGCTGATCGGTGAATCCCACGTCGGTGTCGTGCCAACCCGAACGGATTTTGTCGAAGGCTTCAACCAGGTGGTCGTTGAATGCCTGCTGGCGGGCCGACCGGTCGTCACATCGTCGGTGTGTCCCGCTATCCACTACGTGGACCATGCCGTGGTTGAGGTGACAGCTGATGATGTACAGGCTTATGGCGATGCACTTCTGCGCCTTTGCGATGATCCGCAGTTCTACGAGCAGAAGCACCGCGCCTGCGCCGAGGTGCAGGAGCAGTTTTACGCAGAGCCCAACAGTTTCGCCGCCGCATTGCGTGAGGTTATTGCGGCGGTCGATCAGAATCGCGCGCCGCGACCACGCCGAGTGCCCGTCGAGGTCCCATCGTGAACATCCTTGTTGTCATCGTCAACTACGGTACCGCAAGGCTTGTCGCCGATTGTCTGCGATCGCTGGTTGAGCAGAGATCCCGACCGATCGTCTTGCGCGTGGTCATCGTGGATAACGCATCGGACGATGACTCCGTGCAATACCTTGGTGCACTCATCAATGAGCATCGATGGGATTCATGGGTATCACTTTTACAACTCGATCGTAACCACGGCTTCTCCTACGGCAACAACGCGGTGATCCGACCAGCCCTCGAGCAAGCCCGTCCGCCGGATTACGTGATGTTGCTGAATCCTGACACGGTTACCCGGCGTGGAGCGATCACCTCGCTGATCGAGTTCATGCAAGAGCACCCGAAGGCCGGCATCGCCGGAAGCCGGCTTGAAGATCCAGACACAACACCTCAGATATCGGCGTTTCGGTTTCACAGTGTTCCCAGCGAATTTCAAGGCAGCTTGAATCTGGGAATAGTGACCCGCCTGATGCGTCGCTGGGTCGTTGCACCCCCGGTGCGAAATGAATCACACACGTGTGATTGGGTCGCCGGCGCAGCAATGATGGTGCGTCGGGAAGTTTTCGAGGCCATTGGCCTGTTCGACGACGGTTATTTTCTCTACTTTGATGAGGTCGATTTCTGTCTACGTGCTCGACGCGCCGGCTGGGCCTGTTGGTACGCGCCGGCCTCCCGGGTGGTCCACCTGGTCGGGCAGGCGACCCACATCTCCGATAGCCGACTCAAAACCGGGCGCCGCCCCGCCTACTGGTTCACCTCCCGGCGGCGCTATTTTCTCAAGCACTTCGGCCGCTGTAGAGCACTCGGCGCCGATCTGGCACACGTGACCGGACATGGCTTCTGGCGAATCCACCGATTCGTTCAGCGTAAAGCAGATAACAGTCCACCGAAATTTATGCGCGATCTGCTATGTCACAGCGTTGTATTCAAGGGATTTCGAGTCTGATGGCCACCACTGACCCGGTACCGCCCGGACTCTGGCGGGTCGTGCGCGAGGACTGGATCGCGCACGGACGCGACTGGACCAAACCAGGATTCCGCGCCATGGCTGCCTACCGTTTTGGTGTGTGGCGGATGAAACTGAGGCCTAAACTCGTGCGCGCTCCATTTAGCATGCTGTACCGCATGATGTATCGACATGCACGAAATCATTATGGAATAGAACTGCCCTACTCCGCGAAGATCGGGCGTCGGGTGGTGATCGAACACCAGGGCGCGATCGTGGTACACGGCGACTGCGAGATCGGCGATGATTGTATTATTCGCCAAGGCGTCACACTGGGCAATCGCCGTTTGGACCGCCCGTTTGATGTGCCTCGCCTGGGAAATAAGGTCAACATCGGTGCCGGCGCAAAGGTCATGGGGGCCGTGACAATCGGAGACGGCGCGCAGATCGGCGCCAACGCCGTGGTATTAACTGACGTGGCGCCTGCGACCACGGTAGTCGGCATACCCGCACGGGTGGTGCACCGGCGCTCGGAGCAGGCAAGTGACTGAAGGGATAGGCGTCATCGTGATCGGCCGCAACGAGGGCCAACGGTTAAGCCGTTGCCTTGAATCGGTCCTCGGTCAATGCGCCACCGTCGTCTATGTCGATTCCGGTTCGACAGATGACAGTGAACAATCGGCTCGGAACCTCGGGGTCAAGGTAGTGCAACTGGATATGTCTGTGCCTTTCACGGCGGCCCGCGCGAGAAACGAGGGCTTTGCGCAGCTGATGGCGATCGCACCGCAGACAAGGTACGCACAATTCGTCGACGGTGACTGCCAGATCGTCAGCAGTTGGCTCGAAATCGCCCGCGAGCAACTTGATCGCGATGCGAATGTCGCTGTCGTCTGCGGCAGGCGGCGCGAGCTAGATCCCGATGAATCGATTTACAACCGCCTGTGTGACATCGAATGGAATACGCCGATCGGCGAAACGGATGCGTGCGGGGGCGACGCGATGATCCGCGTCAGCGCTCTTAGACAGGTCAACGGATATGACCCATCGATTATCGCCGGTGAAGAGCCGGAGTTGTGTGCCCGCCTTCGACAGCATGGCTGGAAAGTAATGCGCGTTGACGCGGATATGACCCATCACGACGCGGCCATGACACGTTTCAGCCAGTGGTGGGTGAGAATGATCCGTGCGGGACATTCCTATGCGCAGGCTATCACGATGCATGGCCGTGGGCGAGACCGCTACGGCGTGCGCGAAACACAGAGTATCTGGTTATGGGCGCTGGTTATTCCGTCGCTGGCGATCTTGCTCGCGTGGTCGATACACGGCCTGTCAGTGCTGCTGCTGCTGGGTTATCCCATGTTGATGCTGCGAATAGTCGTGCGCAAAAGGCGCACCGGCCTTGCGCGCCGCCACGCGATCCTGTATGCCGGATCGTGCATCCTCGGAAAATTCCCACAACTTTTGGGGCAGATTAAGTTTCTCTACACGATTCTATCCGGGCAGCAAGCCAAGTTGATCGAGCACAAGCGGTGAAACCACCAGATTACAACATGGACCGGACATCGTCATTACATGCGATGGAAGGCCGCAAGCGGTTTATGAGGTGGTGTCTCGCCATCGTGAGCATTGCGCTAGCGATACGTATCGTGTGGGCGATTGCAGTGCCGGTAATGCCTATTTCAGACTGCGCGGCGTATGATCGTTTTGCACACAGCATCGCGGATGGAAAAGGCCATGCGTGGCCCGATGGCAAACTCACGGCCTACTGGCCGGTGGGTACACCGCTTCTGTATTCGCTGGTATATCGGCTCAACATCCCCGGTTATGCACCAGTTGTGGTACTCAACGTGGCCATGGGCGCGGCGGTCGTCGCGCTGACCATCGCGGTGGCGAGGCAGTGGTTTGATCGCAAGACAGCCCTGACAGCTGGATGGCTGGCAGCGTTTTGGCCCAGCCAGATTCAATTCACGACGGTGATCGCCAGCGAGACGCCTTTTTTGGTTTTTCTCCTGGCGGCACTTCTGGCCTGGCAGTGGCCGGGCAAACGGCCATGGCGGCAAGGCGTGTGCGCCGGCGTGTTCCTCGCTGGCGCCTCCTACATTCGGCCAACGGCCCTGCTGATCCCGTTTGTCATTGCAGTAATTGAGTTTGGGCGCCATCACAGTGTCCGCCGCATGCTCTCAACTGTCGTGCCAATGCTGATCATCATGGCGGCGATCATCGCGCCATGGTCAATTCGCAACACGTTGCTGTTTGGCCGATTTACGCTGATATCAACGAACGGCGGCACGAATACGTGGATGGGAAACAACCCAGACACAACCGGTTTCTACCAACGGGTAGATCCGAACGATGAAACCCTGAAAAACCTTACAGAGGCCGATCGTGACAAGGAACTTGGCCGTCGTGCAATGTCGTATATCACCGAGTATCCCGGCCGGTTCGCGATACGATCGATCACCAAGTTTGCTCGTCTTCACGAGCGCGAAACCATCGGTGTCGCGTGGAATATCGATGGATTGGAAAATCGATATCCCGCATGGACGAAGCTGTTTCTAAAAATCGTAAGTCAGGTGTACTGGATGGCGATGCTGGTTTTAGGGATTGTTGGCATCGGCGCCTTGATAACCCGCACCGGGATTATTTCAACACTGACCCACCCCGCCACGGCCATCTGGATGTACTTCAGTGCGATCCATGCAATCACGGTCATCCAAGACCGCTATCACTTTGCATCAATCCCGTGCATCGCGATCCTGGCTGCTTACGCCACACAAATCATGATAGTGAGACAAACCCATTTCAACAATCCGTTAGAACATAAATGTTGAGTTGCGAATCAGACAATCAGGTAATCGGCGTCGAACCGGTAACCAGGTTCGGTGTGATTGTTGACGGCATGTCGCTGGCGGCGTGGCAGGCTTGCGTACTCGACGAGTTAATCAAGCTTGACCGCGTCGAGTTGGCGATTGTTATGGTCATTTCGCCAACGGATCCAACCCATCCATCATTCGGACAAAGGATCAGCAAAACGGTTTACAATGTTTATGAACGATCGACAGTGAGTCGTCGCACCGCGGCGCTTCGATCGATCGACATGACGGACCGATTTTCTCGGACGACCAAGATCCAGTGCAGTAACGTCCAACAGGAATATCGGTTTAATTGTTTCAAGCAAGCCGATCTCAAGGCCGTTCGCGATCATCAACTTGATTTTGTCATCCACTTCGGGTCCGGCATCATCCGTGGCGATATTCTCGAGGTGGCGCGATGGGGTGCCTGGGCGTACATGCACGGCGACAAGTATCGCGGCGGACCGCCCTGCCTGTGGGAAATACAAAACAACGACCCCGTGACAGGCGTGACCCTTGTGCGCCTTGCCAACGACCTCGACGGCGGCATCGTGCTGCGGCGGGGATTCTTTGCCACCGTGCACAAGTCCTACGTCCGCAACCTGAACGACGCTCTCTTTGGAAGCACGGACTTCCCGGCCTCCGTAGTGCGCAATATTCGCTCAGGCTGTGCCGAATACCTTGACGCAGGGTCTTCGCGCACGACCTCACAAACGGTCAAGTCGCCGACGAACCTTCAGGCGACGCGGCTTTTATTCAAGATGGCAACCCGTCGTGTCGTCGATGCCTGCCGATGGCTGTTGCGCCATGAGCAGTGGGTAGTCGGCGTCATCGACATGCCCATCCACATGCTGCTGGATGAAACGCAATCGGTGCATGCGAAATGGATGACCCCATTACACCGCGATCAGTTTATTGCCGATTCGTTCGGCATTCGCCGTAACGGCGGCACGACCCTGATCGCAGAACAATACGATCAGCATACCGAGCGTGGTTGGATATCAGCGATTGATTGGCCGGACGGCGGCGAACCTTCCACGCCACAGGCGGTGATCGAGGGTCCGTACCACATGTCGTACCCTTACCTGTTAGAGCATGAGGGACAGATCTACTGCGTACCCGAAACAGCCGAGGCCAAGCGCATCGATCTATACCGTGCCATTGATTTTCCGATGCGATGGGAGCGGGTCACAACACTTATCAACGGGTTTGCGGGCATCGACCCGACGGTGTTTCGACACGACGGCCGGTGGTGGCTTCTCTGTGCGGAGCAAACGATGCATCGCGCGCATAAACTTCATGCGTTCTACTGCGATGAGTTAACCGGTTCGTGGACGCCGCACCCGGGCAACCCACTGAAGACCGATGTGCGCTCGACGCGCCCCGCCGGTACGCCCTTTGTCCACAACGATGTTCTGTACCGGCCGGCGCAGGATTGCAGCCACACCTATGGAGAACGCATCACGATCAACCGCGTTGACTGCTTGACTACTACCGGATTTTCCGAGGCCACCGTGCGCGTCATTGAAGCCGACCGTACCGGCCCGGTGGGCGCCGGCTGCCACACGATTGCCGCAGCGGGCGATTGCACGATTATCGATGGCAAACGCTGGATTTTCATCCCGGTCTGTTTCCGCCGACAACTTTTCTCGATGCTTCGCTTCGGGCCGCGCACCTCAAAGAGTGAGTTGGCCGTCGGACCCAGAGGATAACACGCACATGCGCATCGCCTACCTGACCACACAGTATCCGGCGATATCGCACACATTTGTCGATCGTGAGGTGCGCCAGCTGCGCTCGCAAGGCGTCGACGTGCATACCTTCTCTGTACGACTCCCACACGATCACGACCTGCTTTCAGATGCGCACCGTGAGGCGCATCGCACGACAACATACCTGCTGGCGAGCAAGCCGAAGATGATGCTCTCCCAATTGCCGGCTTTCATTATGGCCCCGGCAGGCTATTTCGGCGTGATGTGGCGTGCTCTGCTTCTGTCACCGGAGGGCCTGAGAAACCACCTGTTGTATCTGGTGTATGCAATGCAGGGCGTGGTGCTGGCGCGGCATCTGAAGGAGCGTGGTATCGCCCATGTACATGTCCACCTAGCCAACAACGGCGCCGCGGTGGCGATGTTGGCATGTGTGTATGACCCGTCACTGACCTACAGCCTGACGATTCACGGATCATCGGTGTTCTTCGCCGCGGAACAATGGCGTCTCAAGGAAAAGGCAGAGAACGCCGCATTCGTACGATGCATATCCAATTTCACCAGGGCGCAGGTCATGTTCTGGACGGACCCTGTGGCCTGGGAAAAATTTCACGTTGTGCACTGCGGCGTGGACACGAAGACATTCTCCCCGAGGCCGGATCACGCGAATGGCCCACTGAGGTTGATCACCGTCGGACGACTCGATCCAATCAAGGGTTATTCGCTTCTTCTCGATGCCCTCAAACGCCTAGATGACATGGTCGTTGGTTGGCATCTCAACATGATTGGTGACGGCGATCTGATGGACAAGCTGCGCTCGCAGTCGCAGCGCTACGGCCTCGCCGACCAGATAACATTCACCGGGGCGATCGGCCAGGACCGATTGCAGGATCACCTCATCGCCGCAGACGTGATGATTATCAGCAGTTTCATGGAAGGCTTGCCGGTAGTTCTCATGGAGGCGATGTCCAGTCAGTTGGCAGTGATCTCGACGAACGTCGCGGGCGTGGCGGAGCTGGTCGAACACGATCGCAGCGGGCTGGTCGTGCCGGCTGGATCGGCCGAAGCGCTGGCCGACGCGATCCGGGAACTCGCAACCGACCGGACTAGGATGAACGCGATGGGTCGACATGGCCGCAAAAAGGTCGTGAGCGAATTTTCGGTGGAATTGGCCGGCCGACAGATGGTCGAGCTCTTCCGACATTACGCAGGCGATGCGGTGCTCGCAGATGTTTAGATGACGGACAATCTGACCGTTGCCCGATGAGCCTGACCACCTTCAGGGTCCCGCCATAGACATGCAGGCCAGGTTTGACGGGAAGGCGACATGAAGACAGCGATGACCACGACTAGAACGACATTCGTAGAGCGCGATCTCACACGCTACCTGATCCTGGGCCTAGCGCGCACGGGAACGACCGTTCTGCACCTGAGTGTCATGGGCCATCCAAATGTCAGCGCATTGAGCGACGAGATTCCGGTGCAGCCTTTTTTCGGGCGGGGCCTGAGCACCTTTACGTTTGGCAACGAGTTCGAACAAGAGAAAGAGCGTGGCCACCTGGTGCTGTTTGACGCGATCACCTCGATCACCGCCACGGCGCAGACCACCGCCATCGGCGCCAAGACCGTAGCGCATACGTGCGAACAGGCGCATATTATCGTCGATGCTCTGCAAAAACATCTGCCGGGCATCAAGGTCGTACTGACCCTTAGAAATGATATGGTGGCGCAGTACGGATCGTTGCGAGGCGCGCGCGCGACAGGCGCCTGGCATTCGTGGTACAGGAACATCGAAGACAACCGTCAGCAGAAAATGCGCATTAATCGATCCTTGTTTACACGCGCCGCATTGCATTGGCTCGACAGCCTGCGTGTTCTGCGCCGCCTGCATGATTCTCACGACGTGCATGAATGGCGGTATGAGAATTTCATGGCCGACCGAGAGGCCTCTGTTCGCGGTGTATTTCGTTTTCTTGGCCTGCCCAACGCAGAAATAGCCCCGCTGAAGTCAGAAAAAGTCAAGCCGCCCCCGCAACAATACATCCATAATTACACACGGATGGCGGCGTTTGCCGAGATCCTTGCCCAACGGCACAAGCAAAATACCGTGCCTGTCAGAGCGCGGATCATATCGGCCTTCATTGAGCGGGCGTCGAGATGTTGCCACGGCGCCAAGCGGATAGGTGCTTCGCTCATCACGGGGCAATCGTAGGGGAGTCCTGGAAAACTCCGTACAAACTCTATTTATTGGATTTAGCGTGATCCCCGCCGGATCGCGGCGAAACAGGTCAGGTTTAAGAGGCCCGTAATCGCCACCCTTTGGATGAGACGGGAGGGTCCGCACACCCAACATAAAATGATCTGGATTGTTGATGTCATTTCGTGGCTTGTCGTGCTGTTTATCATGGCGCCGATTACCGTGCTATTTGTTGAATGCGCGGCGTCGATTCTCCCTTGCCGGTCCGCGAAGAAACGCGCAGATACAAAACGTCCGGTCGTCGCAGTCATTATTCCGGCACACAATGAAGAACTATTGATAAGACGTGCCGTGGGGTCGGTTATCTCGCAGTTGTTGACGGGCGACCGACTTGTCGTCATCGCCGACAACTGCAGCGATCAAACGGCAAGTATTGCCGCCGACGCCGGCGCGGAGGTCGTCGAGCGCCACGATCCAACGTTGTTCAACAAGATATATGCATTGTCGCATGGGGTGGATTTTCTTAGTAGGTCGCCGCCTGATGTCGTCCTTATCGTCGATGCCGACTGCACCATGGATCCCGGTTCGGTGGATATGTTGGCTCGTGCCGCAGCTGACAAATCGGTGCCTGTGCAAGGCTGTTATTTGATCGAATCACCGCCGAACGCCCGCGGCATACCCGCCGTCAGCGCACTGGCCGTGATCGTCAAGAACTTGGTGCGTCCCGCCGGACTCAACCGATTAGGCCTGCCCTGCCTGCTCACCGGATCGGGCATGGCGTTTCCATGGCAGGTTATTGCAGGTGCTGCGATGGATAGAGATGATCTGGTTGAAGACATGCAAATGACGGTCGACCTGTCGCTGAGAGGTTACCTGCCACGTTTTTGTCGCGACGCCCGCGTCATCAGCCAACTGCCTGTCGGCATCGCGGCAAGTCGTCAACAACGGACAAGATGGGAGCACGGCCACATTCAGTCGCTTCTCAAGAACGGACCACGCCTTTTCTGGGCGGGGCTGCGGCGCGGCAACATCGGTTTGATCGTGCTGGCGATCGATTTGAGCGTGCCTCCACTGTCGTTGATCGTTCTAACGTGGACGGCTGCACTGACAGGCGCGACCGTGGCCGCGATATTGGGCATGTCCTGGTGGCCGGCGCTGGCGCTGGCCGGCGGGGGCGGCATGCTGCTGGCAGCGATGGCAATGGCCTGGGGTAAGTTCGCTCGGAATACTGTGCCCGCTTCCACCGTGTTCGCTGCGCCGGTATATGCCTTGTGGAAGGTGCCGTTGTACCTGGCGTTTGTCCTGCGACGGCAAAAGGTGTGGCTGCGCACGCAGCGGGATTGATCCATACCTGCACTATCCTTCGATTATGGCAAACTCGATTCATATGGTTTTGTCGCCCCAATATCAGTTGACGGACTTGCCAGTTGTTTGCTTGTGCGGTATCGAGATCCACGCACTCAGTGAATCACGGTGCGTCGCATGGATCAGTAACGAACTGGGGTCCCGCCGGGGTGGGTGGGTGGTAACCGTGAATTTGGATCACCTTAGGCGGATGGTCAACGATGCTTCTTACATGGCATTGTGCGCCGGTTCAACGCTGCTGGTTGCCGACGGCATGCCGCTTGTCTGGGCCAGTTGGTTGCAGGGCACGCCTTTGCCGCAACGTGTAGCTGGATCAAACATGATCCTGACCCTGACCGCCGCGGTGGCATCGATCGGCAAATCGGTGTTCCTGCTCGGGGGTGATCCGGGCACGGCCGAGAAGACGGCACGCGTACTGCGAGATCGCTACAACGAGTTGCATATTGCTGGAACCCTGTGTCCGCTGATCGGGTTCGAGAACCACCCTACGCAAATAGACAAGATTACCCAGACCCTCGTCGATGCACAGCCGGATATTGTTTACGTGGCGCTGGGATCACCCAAGCAGGAGCGGTTGATCAACGCCTTGCGTGACAAGATGCCGCATACGTGGTGGATGGGAGTCGGTATCAGTTTCAGTTTCCTCAGTGGCGACGTCCAACGTGCCCCGCACTGGTTGCAACGGCTGGGACTCGAGTGGTTGCACCGGCTGATTCAGGAGCCGCGACGATTGGGCAGACGGTATCTGATCGACGGACTGCCCTTTGCTGCCCGTCTCATGGCCGGAGCGATCGCAAAGCGATGGGAGTCACGCACAGCAACGTCAAAACGCCGCAACGCCAAGCAAAATGACTGACACTTCAATGAGTAACAGGGCCATCCATGATCCGGCAGCGATTCGCTCCACACCGCTACGCGCCGCACGTGTGCTGGTGATTGACGGATATCCCGTCCCCCGCCAGGGTTTGGCGCAGCTTATTCGAAAGAGTGACGACCTTGAGTATGTCGGTGCGGTGGAGAATCCGACCGAGGCGTTGGCGACGATCACGGACACCAAGCCCGACGTCGTCGTCGTCGAGCTTGCGCTCAACAACGGACACGGCACCGAT